>JAIMAU010000012.1 GCA_023511795.1 Armatimonadota bacterium
ACTTACTTTTACCCAAAAAACTGAGAAATTCACAGAATATTTGCTATTTTTCGTAAAATAATAAGCAACAGAAAGGCGAATATTAGTTATAATCGAAAAGAGAGCATGCAAATCGGAGGTAGAACTTAGAATGAACTTAACCTTTCAGACCGCAAAGAAAATAATCTTTGGCGCCGGTTGTATTCGAGACATAGGCACAGAAGCTGCGTCTCTAGGTAAAAATGCATTTCTTATTACCGGTAAAACGTTCCTGCGGCGAACAGGTTGGCTCGACAAAGTCTTAAAACTTCTGGAAGAATCAAAAATAAAGGTAAACATTTTTGAGCAAGTTCCGCCAGAGCCCACAATTTCTAACGCCCAACTGGCACTAGATTCTTTCAGACAGAGCACATCGGATATAGTAATAGGCATCGGTGGTGGAAGTGCTCTCGATGTGGCAAAAACAGTAGCTGTCATTGGTCGCCAGCCGGGAACGATTTACGAATACTTTTATGGACGCTGGGTAGAACAAAAGGGGGCACCATTCATAGCGATACCAACCACCGCCGGGAGTGGTTCAGAGGTTACTCCAAATTCGGTATTGATAGATGAAACCGAAAGAATCAAAGCAAGCATACGAACCCCCTTGATGTTTCCAGATGCTGCAATCGTTGATCCAGAATTGACGTTATCTTTATCCAAAGAATCTACGGCATATTCAGGAATGGATGCTCTTTCACAAGCAATCGAAGCTTATGTATCAAAAGGCGCAAATCCAATAACCGATGCCCTAGCAAAAAGTGCTGCCGTTCGTTTATTAACCAACCTACCCAAAGCCTACCACAATGGAATGGATGTTGAAGCAAGGACAGAAGTCGCGTTGGGCAGTCTCATGGGAGGCATTGCATTTGCCAACGCCAGGCTTGGTCTTGTCCATGGATTAGCACATCCGATAGGCGTCATAACAGGCCTCGCGCATGGTCTAATATGTGCCCTCCTACTTCCATTTGTAATGCGTTTTAACCTAGAAACATCAACAACAAAATACGCCAACCTTGCTCGTGCTGCTAGAATTTCAAACAATACTGACGACAACAAAGCCGCCGAGGCTTTAATCAATCATTTGGAACACTTGAATTCAGAAATGTATATTGAAAAACAGCTAACAAAAGTCATACTCGATCGCCATTACTGGCCCCAAATAATCTCGCAAACCCTTGCATCAGGCTCGGCGAAGAGTAATCCGCGCCAAGTGACAGCAGAAAGTGTTGAGGAAATTCTAGAAATCATTTCAAGTCCTAATCTATCTCCGAATTAAACGAAACTGTGTCTTCTCGAATGATGTTTCTTGTTATAACAGAACAACACTCCTATTCCTTAAAAAGCAAACTGGGATAAAGGCAAACTTGACCGGTCAGGGTTTCGATGATAAAATCTCATAGCCAGACATCACGGCTTCAAGGCACAAGGAGTTGCCATGAATCTTGAACTTATGACATGCCAGCGATTGACTGCCGGGATTCTTTACCCACCGCTTCAAATCCAAATGGTGGACCTCAATCGCTTGTATACCGTCATCACAGAAAGATATCAATATCAAAATTTAACACATCTGCCAGACGGCGTTCGCATGGCTAATCCGACTGGCGACTGTTTCATTCAAACAACTAGAATTCAGGTGAACGAAGCAGTTGTCCACTTTCAAGCAAGCAAAGAGAAATGTCTTGACATATTCCAAATAGTCAGCGAGCGGCTGAATATACAGAAATATTTAACCTTCGGAATTAAACTTACTGCACTGCTTCCGCTTTCCAAACCGGAGGCTGCTCCCCAATTCACCGAAGCTCATCTACTAGCGATAAGACCTGACCAGTGGGCTTTGCTAGGGCCAGGCCGCAAAGGCGCGGGGTTGAGAATTGTGCTACATCAAGACGGAATCCACGACTTACGAATTGAGCCGTTTTTCAATGATACCTCTCAACTTTACATCGAAATAGATGTTCAACATCCCGAACCTTTCGATTCGTTAGAAAGTATCGAAGAAAAGATGGATTCTGCATACAACTACCTCTTTGGCAATTTGAAAGATTTCCTCGCTTCGTTTTAGAACAAGAACACCACGATTCACCTTTACTTTAATATTTAGTATTAACAATTCCCTATATCATGCCAATAATTAACTTGATAAACGCTTAAAAGGTTCAAAATTGGACGCATCAAAAGAAAGCTTAGAAAAACTATTAAAGAAACAGCACGCTGCCCATCACAAACAAGCCCAACTTTGGTTGCTTGCGATAATAGTTATAAGTGTTTTAACTTTGTGTATGGTGTTGATGGATATCTCATCAGCCATTCTGCAACACACAAGATACATCAGATACTCCAATTTCTTTATAGAAAACCGCATTTTGCGGATTGGCCTGGTGTCTGCAATCCTCCTGCTTTGTATTTATTTCTTCGACTCTTCAAGTAGGGCGAGAAAGACAAGTCTCCAGCTCACCAAGGAACTGGCTGAGAAAAACCATATAATAGAACAGCGAAATAGAGAATTATTAAAACTTAAAGAGATCTCAGACCGACTAGTTGGCAATCTGGATATGCAAGAAGGCTTGGATATGCTCCTAAGCATGGCACTAGAGATAACAAGGGCAGAGACTGCCTCAATTCTCTTAATGGACCAAGAATTGGGCTTACTTGATTATATGTCCGCAAGAACAGTATCCGTCAACGGAACTTCCACAGATTTATCACATATAAAACGCAGCCTTGCAGAGTGGGTTGCAAAAAATAGTAAGCCGGTATTGGTCAACTCTGAATCAGACGAACCTGAAATTTCGGCGTTACTTGGCACGCGGGGTGTCGCACCCACAATGATTGCACCAATTGTTGTTGGCGGGAAAACGCTTGGTGTCCTCTCAATTGTGCGTGGAAAGACAGATGAACCCTTTAATCAAAATGACATTCAAGCAATTTGTGAATTAACTGATCGTGCTGGATTGGCAATTGAGAAGATGCATTTATATAGAAAGCTTCGCGAGCAAGTGGTTTGTCTGCGCTCAGCATTAAGGGATTTAAAGCGCGCCCAGGCAGGTCTAATTCAAAATGAGAAACTTGCGTCCATAGGTCAACTAGTTGCCGGTATGGCACACGAAATAAACAATCCATTATTGGTAATTCTTGGTCGTGCTGAGATGCTTTTAGTTGACATGGATCCTGATAATCCTACTGCAAAAGACCTTGAAATAATAAAATCCGAAACACAGCGAATAGCAAATCTGGTGCGAAATTTACTTGGGTTTTCACGCACTAGCCATCCTGGCATGCTAAATCCTGTTAATATAAATGAACTGATAGAACGCACGTTAGAGCTTGTGCAGACCCAAGGTGGCATTACCATAGTAAAACGACTCACTGAAGGTCTCCCAATGATATATGCTGATGCAAGCGAAATTCAGCAGATTTACATGAATATTGCTATTAACGCTGTTCAGGCAATGAAAGAAACAGGAGGCAAGTTGATTGTAGAGACTTCGCAGGATGATGCAGGCTTTGTCGTTGCAAAGTTTGCCGACACCGGCCCAGGGATAAAACCCGAGCACCTCAGTAAAATATTCGACCCCTTCTTTACGACAAAGCCTGAGTTTGAGGGTACTGGACTTGGCCTCTCTGTAAGCAAAAGCCTTGCTGAGAAATATGGCGGCAAAATCGAAGTTGAGACACGCGTCAAGCAAGGTGCAACATTTATTGTAAAACTACCTGCAATACAAGAACCACTTCAAGAACTTCCCAAAGTCGCTTGAAAAGTCATCACTTAAAGCTCGGTAGAATGATACCTCTCATGATAACATTTTGTGCAAAGACGAACACTGTTAGTGTTGGTATGGCCGCTATTGTCAATGCAGCCATCGTTATATACTTCGGGGCCGTAATCTGAAGCTCATACAGCCAAACCATCATCGTCCACATTTTTGGGTTTTGGCAAACCAGGAACGCAAACATAAACGCGCCATACGCCGCCGTAAACGAACTGAGTGCAATTACTGCAAAAATAGGCTTAGATAGCGGAATTGTGATTTGCCAAAACATCCGCGCTTCGGATGCTCCATCGATTATTCCCGCTTCATAAAGTTCCTTCGGGAGGCTATCAAAGAAACCTTTAAGTAGGAAAATCGAAAACCCACCAGCCATTCCCGGAAGAATCAGCGCCCAAAAAGTGTTAAGCATATGGAGCTTCTTTAGGAGCAAGAAATTTGGAATCAATGTTACTTCCGCAGGAAATGCCATTGTGGCCAACAAAAAGAGCAACACCTTGTACGAATAGCGAAGGTTATACCGCGAAAGAGAATAAGCGCACAGTGGGTTAACAATTAAATGGGTTAAAATAGCAGCGAGACAAAAGACAAAGGTGTTGAATACTGCCCTGCCATGAAGAAGTATGTAGTTCAAAACCATTGCATAATTGCGAATTATAAAATGCTTTCTTAATTCCCTATGGTGTGCAAGTACATAATGCCAGTCGGCAAGGTGCTGGGGGGGAGATAGGTCTAAAAGAGAAGCATACTTTGTTCCATAGGCTTTATTGATTGCATCAAGGCTACCGTATTTTCTGAAAAGATATTGTCTGTATAGGTTTTCTGAGTTTACAGCTTTTATTGCGGTGACTGGAACAACTTTCGAAATAAAATCCATCCAGTCAACGAGCGGTGTTCCCTCAGCTGGTGCCTCCTTTGGTAAGACAATCTGGTCAAACGATGAGTAACTTGTACCATAGATCCTATTTACCTCTTCGATATTTCCCCCATAACGGTTTTGAAGAAACTTCCGATAAGCCGGCAATGCCTTTGAGTTTAGAACCATATAACGGAACGGGAGCATAGTTCGTGCGAACTCTTCCCAGTCGGCTCTTTGCCTGGGATCAGCGGGAAGGGTAGGGGAAAAGTGTACTTCCATAAATGATTTGTAATTAGTACCGTAGGCTTTGTTTAGTTTGGCTATATCGCCATCGTATTTGTTCTCCTTTAAGAATGTCCAAAACAATGGGTCAATGCAAATTATCCGCCGAAATTCCGATGGCAATGATGCTTTGAACTCCAGCCACTCTTGCATTTTTGGGGTCTTCTCTGGCTGCCACTCACGGCTTTCCGTGCGCTCAAAAGGCGTAAAAACGGTCTCGAAGCTTTCATTTTCCTCGCGATAAAGCTTGTTGAGAGCATTAATGTCGTTATTAAATCGCCTTCGAAGCCAAGCCCGATATTCGTTCAGCAAACGGCTTGGAGCATTACTTATGACACCATAATTAGCTTGCATATATTTAAGCGGAATTGTCCGACTAAAATCCTCCCAGTCCTTTACCATTCTCATTTGATTTGTTGTGAGAGGTGTTTTCTGAGGTGGAGCAATGTCCTCCATTTTCGCAAAGTCGGTACGGTAGTAGCCATTAATTGCATCCATATCGGCAGCATACTTTATCTCGGCAAATTTGGCGAAAAGAATCGAATCGTCATACCAGTATTTAGGTATTACGCTGTAGTTGTTAACATCAACACCGCTTTTTGTGGAAGTTGCCAACATAATGAGGAAGGGATAGACCATCGTTATTGCCCCCAAAGTTAGGACAATATATAATCCCGCGATGAGCAAGCGCATTGACCACGAACGTCTGCCAACAGTTGGGATAATCGACATCTATTCTTCCCTCCCTGCTGCGGAAAAGCGTACGTTTCTCAATATGCGTAGCTGATACATTGTGAAGGCTATCAGCATACTTCCCATCATCCAGGCGGCAGCCGTAGCATATCCGAATCTTAGATACATAAATGCGTTATACCAAATTTCAAGGCCGATAGTGTGAGTTGCATTTAGGGGGCCACCACCTGTCATGACAAAGATGTTTTCCATTGCCTTAAACGAACCTATGAATGCTCCGACGAAATTGATGATTATAAGAGGCTTTAGGGTTGGCAACGTTATGCGCCATATCTTGCTCCATACGCCAGCTCCGTCAATATCCGCTGCCTCGTACATTTCATCAGGAATGCTCTTCATTGCAGCTAGATAAATAATACTTCCAGGCCCAGCACCCGCCCATATGCCTGGGAGTATGACGCAAAGCATAGCCAGTTTTGGGTCACCCAGCCACTTAAGAGGCAAATTAAATTTGAGGATTTCAGGGTTAATTCTTAATGTATTCGCAAGAGCTTCTGCAGCTTGATTGTAGAATCCTAAAAGTGTGTTGAACAGTCCTTGAGGCGTGGGGTCATAGAACCACATCCAAAGAAACATAATCACCAGACCACTTGTCACCGCAGGTAGGTAGTAGAGAGTTCTAAAAAGCATCTTGCCACGCGGAACTTCATGAAGCATTAATGCTAGGAAAATTGGTACGCAGAAGCCAAGGCTTAGATTCATTCCGGCATATAATAAACTGTTTAAGATACCCCGCCAGAAAGTTTCTGTTGTAAACACCTCAATAAAATTGTCTAAACCAACCCATCTACTGTTGCCAATAATTCGGTAATCCTGGAATGCCATAATCATTCCACGAACAAGCGGGTAGTATGCCCAGACGAGTATTGAAAGCACTGCCGGAAGCATAAAAAGCCAAGCGACTACATGAACCATCTTGCTACCGCGCACGACCCTCGTGTCTGCAGTTTCATCAGCATGTGCCTTTGCCAACTTCCTAACCTGCGTAGCACCAACTGAGCAAATGAGTACTAGGAGTGTCGCAAATATAACACGAGCCGTCTTTCTCCTTCTTTCTTGAACCCCAGGGTCTACATAGCCAAGCATTTTGCGGTCAATATTGCGAGCGGCTTCATCCAAAATTTGTTTAGGGTCTTTGTCAGGACGAAGGACAGCTTCCTGCAGGGGATAATCTAGCTCAATATAAATCATCTCGCAATTTTTGCCATGAGGCTCGGGCCGACCATATTTAAAAGCTTCCCTGTTAGCTTCGATCCAACTCTTTGGAATTCCACGGAGATATTCGACATAGCCATACTTCTCGAGCATAACGGGGTTAACCATTTTTCCCAACCCTGACTCTACGTACGCCTTTGTCCTCACCCTGTCGGCCTCTTCGCTGCCCATGAACTTGATGTACTCCCAAGCAGCATCTCGAACACGCTTGTCTCTAATTGTAGCATTGATTCCCCACATACCGGCGTTGATTTCATTCGCATGCCCTGCCGGGCCCGCTGGGAGCGGCGCAATTCCTATCAGGCTCGGATTGATGTTCGAGCGGTTAGTTACAAGATCCGTGGAATATGCAAACCACTGAGCTATTTTCCCTTGTTCAATATCCTGTGCGTAGGTGGCGGTCCTAGTTGCAACTCCAATCATTTCACGGCCATTGCGCTTCCATTTTCCAATCATTAGCTTTTTATAAAAATTAAGCGCTTTCACACCAGCCGGGGAATTAAAGACGCAATGCCACTCGCCTTTTTCATCTTGAGCAACAATATCGCCGCCAGCTTGCCAGAGAAAATTAATCCAATGGAAAGCCGTACTACTTGGCCCTGATGAGAACGCAAAACCCCATTGACCCTTTTCAGGGATAGTTAGCTTCTTGCAATACTCATAGAATTCGTCCCAAGTTTTGGGAGGCTTGTTTGGATCGAGGCCGGCAGCTTTGTAAAGGTCTTTACGATAATATAAGGCTTGTACGCATTGAAACCATGGAATCGAATATACCTTGCCATCTACAGTGATGACTTTTCGGATTTCTGGGTGAATCTTTTTTAATATTTCAGGGTCCTTTTCGATGTACTCATTGAGGGGATAGAGAAACCCTTGGTTTATAAAATTGTGAAGCTTCCGGAAGTTTACATAGAAAACGTCAGGGGCAGTACCGCCTGCCATTGCCATGAGTAAGCCACTCTCTGCTGCCCTTCCTTGTACCTGCAAGCCGCTTGCGCTAATGATTTTTATGTTCGGGTGCAATTCCTGAAAGCGCTCAAAAACTGCGCGATTTGCACGCCGCCAAGGGTCGGTAGCGTCTTTAGGAGGAATACCCCAATCTCCACCCCATAAGCGAAGCTCAACAATTTCTTCCTTAGCGGACTTGTTAGTAACGGTATCGGCAAAAATGAGCCCTGAGCCGCAGGAAATTAACACACAAGCAAGCAGTAAGCGCAGTATATGCTTTTGGATCTTGAACAAGCAGACCTCCGTGGTGATATTACGAAGATGTCCTAAGAAGAACAAGCTACACAGGAAGTATAACAAAGCTTACATGTGATGTCAACTCAAATGCAAAATAAACATATACATGAGTGGTAGTAGGGCTTTCTCAAAATATGAACTAAGTTCTTTAATGGAGGCTAGTTGTTAGGCAAGAAATATAAACTCTTTTTCCATTTCCTCTAACCTTTTGAAGTAATTCTAGATCGGTAGTAATCAAGGATAACAGCCAATACTATCACAAAGCCTGTAATCATTCGCTTCGTTGCTTCTTCTGTGCCAATCTGTGAAAGTCCGCTACTCAGTATTGCCATAAATAAAACACCCAACATAGAGTTTATTACCGAACCACGGCCCCCCATTAGGCTAGTTCCGCCGATTACTACTGCCGCTATTGCTTCTAATTCGAAACCTGTGCCAGCATTGGGATTTGCCGAAGCCATGCGGGCGGTGTTCACCACTGCAGCCATTGCGCAAAGGAAGCCTGAAAGCGCATACACTGAGACTTTTATCCTTGACGTATTAATTCCCGATAAATATGCCGTTTGCTCATTTGAGCCAATGGCAATTAAGTACCTCCCAAAAGTACATCGCGACAAAACCAATTGGCCTAAGACGACCGCAACAATTGCAATAATAAACAGCACAGAAATATTCGCAATCCCAAACCCTGCGATTTTGCTAATCTTAGAACCCAAATAAATTGTGCGAGTTTCGGTAAGAAGGAAAGTTGCGCCACGGGCAACTTCAAGCATTCCCAAGGTAACAATGAAGGGTGGTAAAACCCACCTTACAATTACAAGACCATTGATCATCCCGCAAAATAGTCCCGTGGCAATACAAGCTAGAATTGCTATCGGAAGAGGTAAACCAATGCGGTCAATGCTGAGTCCCAGTACCGCACCAGAAAGCCCCACAAGCGAGCCAACCGAGAGATCAATCCCCGCGGTAATTAATACAAATGTCATTCCAACAGCAACCAATAACGCAGCAGGTATTTGATTAGCAATTGCAGTAAAGTTCGTGGCCGTCAAGAAGTTTGGACTTCTAATGCTGAAGTAGACCACAAGAGCGACTAAGATGGTACCTAAACCTACTATATCTTTCAGCCACTTAAAGGTTGACGAAGTTGCCTTTTTCATATTTTCTCTGGCAGCGATTAATGCTCTGAAGTTTTTGCAGTGCTAATTTTCTACTTTAGTTATTAAATCTACCGGAGTTTCTTTATCTTTTGGCGCAGTCTTGCCTCGAAGCATTTCTAGAGCATATTCAATGCCATAAACGGCAAGTTGACCAGCATGCTGGTCAGCCGTGGCAAGCAACTTACCTTCCTTAAGGAGCTCTTGTGCCGCGCTGATATTATCATAGCCCACCACTAAAATCTTTCCAGACTTTCCCGCCTCTTCGACGGCTTTTACCGCACCAATAGCCATACTGTCATTCGCACAGAGGAGTGCCTTGATATCTGGATGTGCAGTAATAATACTGCGTGCAAGTGCGTTCGCTTTGTCGGTTTCCCAATACGCCGTTTGGGAAGTAACAATCTGGATTCTAGCTGCTTTCATGGCATCTTGGAACCCTAATTTTCGCTGCTCGCCATTATATGCGTTCGGCGCTCCCTCTAAGATCGCAACCTTATCGCCAGGCTTCAATAACTTAGCTGCCACCTCACCAACCGCTCGCGCACCTTTGCGGTTGTCCGGACCAACAAAAGGCGCCTTGAGCCCTGCTTCTTTGAGAGCAGAGCTATCAAACCGATTGTCTATATTCACGACAACAATGCCTGCATCAGCAGCTCTTTTGCATACCGAAACCAAGGCTTTCGAATCAGCAGGCGCAATTACAATCGCGTCAACACCTTGAGCAATCATCTGCTCAACAAGCTCAACTTGCTTATTTACATCTAATTCGTCCTTGATTCCGTTTACAATTAGTTCATACTCGGACGCATGCTCTTTATTATGCTTTTCCGCACCCTCTGCCATCGTTTTAAAAAATTCATTGGCGAGTGACTTCATTATCAATGCAATTCTCGGCTTTTCAGCTTGCTTTTTGCCGCAACCAGTGACACCGACAACTAAAATACAAATAACCAAGAATATGGCAATCTTTCTTAATACCATATCTGCCTCCAAAAGTAATATCTTCTAATGACCTTTACACCATAATAATCAAAATAACCTTCAGCTTCGAAGGTATTATTGATAACATAGCGAAAAGAAAATTGGTGGCGCTTATGGTTGAAAAATCGAAAAACCTAACAAGCAGAAAGCCTAACATTGTTTTAATCTTAGCAGATGATATGGGGTTTTCCGATGTTGGCTGCTATGGCGGTGAAATTTCCACCCCTAACATAAATCGGCTAGCCGAAAATGGTATCAAGTTCGCTCAATTTTATAATAACGCGGTATGTATGCCAACTCGCGCATCTATTCTCACCGGCCTTTACCCTCAACAGGTAGGCTCTACCGAAAAGGCAAAACTTAAAGCATCTGGAAACGTGACTATTGCAGAAGTATTGAGAAGCGCTGGGTATCGGACTCTTATGTCTGGCAAGTGGCATAACGGCAACTCATCTTGCGAGCTACCAACATCGCGCGGTTTTGATAGGTATTTCGGTCTCCTCAGTGGAAGCAGCAACTACTTCAACCCTGGCTTAAAACGCCCATACGAACCCGAGCCAGCGCATAAATCTCCAGGCGACATGCGCCCTTGGGGAATTGATGAAAAGATAATCCATCCATTTACCCCTGACGATCCTGATTTTTACGCGACCGATGCTTTCACCGAGAATGCTTTGGCATTTCTCGACCGATACGGTCATGAAGATAAACCCTTTTTCCTCTATGTTGCATATACCGCCCCCCACTTTCCAATACAAGCAAAACCTGAAGACATCGAGAAGTATCATGGCAAATACATGCTCGGTTGGGATGTAATTCGCAGCCAGCGGTATGAACGCCTTATTGAAATGGGCATTCTCGACACCAAATGCCGCTTATCTCCGCGTGACCCGCTTGCGCCTTCATGGGAAGACGTTAATGATAAAGACACATGGGACCTTAAAATGGCAGTATACGCCGGCATGATAGAATGCATGGACCGCGGCATCGGAAGAATCGTTGACAAAATCAAAGCACTTGGGAAACTGGAGGATACAATGATAATATTCCTCTCAGATAATGGCGGCTGTGCTGAACATATTAATCGCACGCCAGACATTCCGACTGGTCCCGTAAACTCATACTCCACCGTAGATGCGCCATGGGCAAACGCAAGCAATACGCCTTTTAGGCGATTCAAGGTATTCCACCATGAAGGCGGCATCTCAACGCCTTTAATAATCTCATGGCCGCGCTTAATCGCAGGCGGAACAGTTTGCCACGAACTTGGACATGTAATGGACCTTATGCCAACACTTGCTGAAATTGCTGGCGCCAAGTATCCAAATAAATGGAATGGTCAGCGCGTCTTGCCAATGGAAGGCATTAGCCTTACTTCAATGTTCAGCAAGACCGCATCCTCAAAGAAATGGGACCGTCCTCCCATCTGTTGGGAATTTAAAGGCTGTCGGGCAGTGAGATTCGGCCAATGGAAGCTAGTCACACAAGGTCCGCCTCGAGTACATATCAACATTCCTATTGAGCCTGGAAACGAAGCTTGGGAACTTTATGATATGCTTGAAGACCGTTCGGAAACAAACAACCTCGCCGAAAAATATCCAGATAAGGTTAGAGAGCTTGAAAAGATTTGGCTAGATTGGCACAGGCGCTGTAGCCCACAACACCAATAAGTTCGCAAATGCGAAGATAATGCTTTGGTTAGAAAACAATTGAAAAGTTAATGTATTCCAACAGCTTGCTTGTAAAGTGAGGGATACCAAAAGTGAGCACTTCCAAACCTAAAATTGGTCTTCTACCCCTTTACTTTGAGCTTTATGACAAGGTTCTACCGCACGTGAAACCGAAGATTGACGCTTTTTATCAAACAATAGCCAATTCGCTGGAAGAACGGGGTCTTGAAGTAATAAAAAGCGCCGTTTGTCGTGTTAGAACAGAGTTCGAACATACTATGGATAAATTTTTACAAGCTGGAGTGGATGCTATCGTTACCTTACACCTAGCCTACTCCCCATCTCTCGAGGCGGCAGATGTGCTAGTCAGAACAAAATTGCCAATTATTATCCTAGATACGACACCTGCTTATTCCTTTGGTCCCAGCCAAAATACTGAAGAACTCATGTACAACCACGGAATTCATGGCGTTCAAGACTTATGCAATCTACTAATCCGACGTGGAAAAAGCTTTTATATCGAAGCTGGCCATTGGGAAAAGTCCGACGTCCTCGACCGCGTGGCATTATGGGCACGGGCAGCTTTACTCACAACCGCAATTCGAACCGCAAATGTAGGGCTTATAGGAAGACCTTTTGAGGGAATGGCAGATTTTTTGATATCACCTGACTTGCTGAGGAGCAGCATTGGCATCAAAACCGTCGAAACCACTTTTGTCGCCCTTGCGACGCTCCTTCCGTCAGAAAATGACCCCAAAGTAGAGGATGAAATAAGAGCTGACCACTCAACTTTTTTACTCAAAACAGTTGACCATCAGGCACACAGAACTACAATTCGGGCATGCTTGGCAGTACGCTACTGGATGGAAAAAGAGCAACTCAGCGCATTTACTTTTAATTATAGAGAGATTAACCGGTCTACTGGGTTTCCAACTGCACCTTTTCTTGAAGCTAGCAAAGCCATGGCAAGGGGTATGGGATATGCAGGGGAGGGCGATATTCTCACTGCCGCTCTTGTTGGAGCTCTCGCATCACAATACCCTGCAACGACCTTTGCCGAGATGTTCTGCCCTGACTGGGAAAACAACTGTGTTCTTATAAGCCATATGGGTGAAATGAACTTTCAACTTGCGGACAGCAAGCCTGCTTTGGTTAAAAAAGAGATGCCATGGGTGGATGCAGAAAGCCCAGTATTGGCAGTCGGACGATTCAGAAAAGGGGAAGCAGTATTGGTTAACTTAGCACCGGGTGCTGATGAGAACTTTACGTTGATTCTTGCTCCGGTTGCCATGCTGCAAATTGAAGGCGAAGATAGAATGACTGATTTGGTAAGAGGCTGGATGCGCCCGAAAATGCCGCTTGTCGATTTTCTGACGGATTTCAGCTACCTTGGCGGAACCCATCACTCTGCACTAGTTTATGATGCAGACATCGACAACCTAATACGCTTCGGGGAATTAATGGGCTGGCGCACTGCACTATTGGAATGAGGTTCTTTTTTAGGAAGTATCGGAACTACGCCAGCAATATGTACAGCAGTTCGTGAGGTTTGCAAGGTTCCCGGTTCTCACGGGCTACTATTATGCAACCTATTCCAAATCGAGTCTGGTTCCTCAATGAAAATGGCTTGCTTTAAAAAGGCTTAGGAAAGTCTACCCAACTGTGCGTTAATGCTGATTCTTCGGCAGCAGCCAGCAACTTCTGGACATAAAGCCCTCTTTTAAGCGACGGTTCGGCTGGTTTCCCTTCCGCAACTGCCAAGAGGAAATTGTATAAGCAGTGCATGTGACCCCTCAACCAACCGATGCTCGCTTTGCCCGATGGGAATACTGCAGGCTTATCATACTTTTGAACGCAAGATATTTTCTTCCAACCTCGCGAACCACCTAGCGGAGCATCAACGTCACGAAGGTCATATGCTTCCAACCAATTCAAATCCATCAGGTTGAACCGAATTGCACCTTTATCACCATGTATTTCGAACCGGAACTCGTCTTCTGTTCCTGTGGCAATTTTAGATGCCTCAAGCGTTCCGACAGTACCGTTTGGCAGTCGAACAAGCATCACAACCTGATCATCCGCCTCCACTTGGACAATCTGGCCGTTCTGGTTGGGACGAGTAGGGTATAAAATGCGCAATTCGGCAAGAACTTTTTCAAATGGACCAATATACCAATCCATTAAATCAACCACATGGGATCCTAGGTCTTGGAGCACTCCAGCACCCTCAGATTTTAACTGCTTCCAACGCATTGGTATGTTTGGATCAACCTGGCCTGAATGTAGGTATGCAGCTCTGAAGCCGATAACATTACCTAGAAAACCTTCCTCAATGAGATGTTTCGCCCGAATTGTAGCAGGAAGAAAGCGGTAATTAAACGTCATTTGCCCAATTCCTTTGTATTCACAAAGCGCTTTCTCAATCTTTTCTATGGCATCCTTCCCGACTACAAGTGGCTTGTCACAATATATATGCTTCCCCGCAGCCATTGCCGCAAGAAGCTGGTCTGTATGCTGGCTGTTTGGCGTGCAAATGTTTATGATATGAATATCCTCTCGCTTAATAAGCTCACGCCAGTCTGATGTGGCAAATTCAAAACCACCTATCTCCTTAGCTTTTTGCGCCGTTTCAGACCGCGAGGTAGCGACACCAACGAGCTTAGTGCGCACAGGCACGGGGTCATAAAACAAAGGCATGTTTAAATAACCATATGCATGCGCTTTGCCAATAAAACCAAATCCGATTATTCCTACACCTAGCGTGTCCATATCCAACATTCCTTAATATCCCATCCCACGTTCTACTTTAGCTTTTGGATTCCTTGCTATATCCATAGCCGCAATTTATTCGCATCAATCTGCGACCATATTAAAAGGGTGTTCCTGGCAAGCATAACCTTTCTGAAATCTGAAAAAATAGTACCTTGCTTGTCCTCAATTGTCAAGCTAGGTTACTGCTAAAGAAATTAGCTTTATAAAGCTATCAAAAAGCGCACATATACATTTTTGGCATGATTCTTGCAGGTAACATTACTAGAAAAATACCATTCGTTCAGCACCTAAAGTGCTATCACTAAAACAGAAAAGTTTTCGGTAAGCAATGTTCAATCTTGCACTAACCGATTCCAATAGGTAGGCGATTATGATTGGCAGAGGAGGTAATACTAATGGGGCGTAGGTTTCAGTTCGCAGTTAGTTTGGCTCTTCTAATTCTAATTTGTTACTCAGCAAATGCTGACCCAGTCAAATACGTCCAGAATCCCAATCGTGACATTAGTTTCGATTATGCATCTCATATACTAAATGGTGTGGGATTTTTAATGGCTGATGATTGGACATGTAGCGATGGCCTTCCAATAACAGACATTCACTGGTGGGGGTCGTATTGGGTTCCTCCCACTACAGGGCCTATTTCATATTCTGATTGGCGACCAAGCGCACCTCCCGGCGGAATCACCAAGTTCACAATTGCAATTTTCTCCAATGTTCCAGCAAATGACCCGAACAATACACTCGGGTTTGCGCATCCTGGCAATTTAAACTATCCTCTATGGATTGGTGAATACACAGGTGGGTGGAACGAAACTTTTGCCTTCAGTATAGACAAAGGTAATGGAGTTTTCGAAAACGTATATAAGTACAGTGTATTTCTCGAAGATGGATACAATCCACTTACACAGTCTCCATCGCCCCCCACTTTCAACCAATCAAAAGATACGACCTATTGGTTGGCGATTTGGGCTGAACTCCCCGCTGGCAAGCAGTGGGGTTGGCATGAAGCTGCTGGCCACTATGGTAATTATGCCGTTCAAACAGAAATCAGTGGCACGGCTGAAGACTGGTTTATCCCCTGCGGCGGGCGAGACATGGCATTTGAACTCACAGTAGTACCCGAGCCTAGCTCGGTACTAGTTTTGAGTATTGGAGCAGCTTCTCTCTTCGGCCTCCAGGTAATAAAAAGAAAACGCTCAAGTTAACTAACATCTTATTAAATAGGTGCTAAGAAAAAGCCTGGAAGATTCTAAATCTACCAGGCCCTTTTGCATCTGCCACAGATCATAAAGATTTGACGGGCTAATCGAACATTAGATATACTTCTGGTATGAAGCCTCAAACCATCCGCATAATAGACAAATGGGTTGGACAACCTTTATGCGGATTGCTAACCCTTTTCCGCACAGCCACAAGCCCATTAACAAAGAAATCGCGCCCGTTGAGGAAAATCTTATTTATCAAATTTATTGAGCAAGGGGCTACTGTCCTCGCATATCCTGCCATCAAGAGGGCAATTGAGCTTGTGGGACGAGAGAATATTTACTTTTGGGTGTTTGAGGAAAATCGGCCAGTACTGGATTTCCTTGATGTCATTCCCTCCGAGAATATCTACACTGTGCGCACAGACAGCATCTCTACGTTTTTATCCGATATTCTGCGAACTCTTTGCCAAATTAGGCGAGAAAAAATCGACGCCACCATCGACATGGAGTTTTTCACACGCGCACCAGCAATTCTTAGCTACCTAACTGGGGCTTGTCGCCGCGTCGGGATGCACCGCTTCACTAGCGAAATACCCTATCGTGGCAACTTAATGACACATCGAATACAATACAACCCTTATCTCCACACAGCTGTAACATATTATACACTAGTAGAATCCCTCCTGCGAGATTCATCTGAAATACCGATGGTAAAATGCAAGCTTGCAGATATCGACCTGTCGCCTCCTTCATTCAATCCTAGCGAAAAAGAAAAAATAAGAATGCGAGAAACTTTGAGTCAGATAGCTGGACGAAACGTAGAACGACCAATTGTTTTGCTCAATCCAAACGCCAGCGATTTGATACCGATAAGACGCTGGCCGAAAGAATACTTTGTTGGTCTTGGAAAGCGAATACTTGCAGACCATCCGAGAGTTACCCTCGTAATTACCGGCTCACCATCCGAAAAAGACACCGCGCTTGAAGTTTCCCGCGAAATTGGCTCGGACCGGATAATCAATATGGCAGGCAAGACAACGCTTCGCGAACTGTTGGTGCTTTACACCATATCCGATATACTTGTAACCAACGACAGCGGGCCAGTTCACTTCGCATCTCTAACTAATATCAACTCAGTTTGCTTATTCGGGCCAGAAACCCCTAGGCTTTACAGGCCGCTTGGCAACCGAGCTTACGTTATAACATCAGACCTTGCGTGTAGCCCTTGCGTAAATGTCTACAACCATCGTTTTTCGCCATGCCGAGATAACACATGCATGAAAACAATCACGGTGGAAGAAGTTTACAAGGTTGTTTCTAGCTTATTATCCGAAATTGATACAAAAGAACATGCAAAGTAGCCGCTTCAAACAAACGTGGGACGAAAAATCAGTTGCAATTACTTACTGGTCGTAGTATAATATTTTTGAATTTAACGTGGGGCTGTAGCTCAGAGGGAGAGCGCTTCCTTGGCATGGAAGAGGTCGTGGGTTCGACTCCCATCAGCTCCACCATTTAATTTTATACAGACCTTAACTACAATAGGCAGGAAGCATTGATAACAATAACAAAGAAAGGGAGCATGTCTTACACCTTACAAAGCTCTCCGACTTTCTACGGACGGGCTTGCCCTCTTAAAATCCACTGGAAAATGATTGTTAAACTTCTCCCTTTAATCCTTGCCATTCTCTTAACTCTTCCAGCAAAAGCAAAGACCACCCCCAAACTTTTCGAGCCTGACGTACTTGTGTTCATTCAACTTACAGGCACTAACATGGATTTTGTGTCTTTTACTTATCCAAAGGTCGTGTCGAAGACCCAAGCAATGACACATTTGAATCGTGTGACAGCAGAAACCGGCTGGCAGGCACTGGATCTCCGTATAACTAACAACAGCCTCTTAAAAAGTGGAAGCAACCCAATGACGTCAGTTGAGTTTGTTACACCACAAGCAGTCAAACTTGATTTAGGGGGACTTCCGGTCGAGCCGTTTGTGAAGGCTTTCAAGGATTTAAACCATATCGAGCTTGTGTATGCAACACCACCAAACTTCATATTTCAAGGATTGAGGCAGTTTGAAAATAAATACGTCAAAATCTCGCTTCAACGTGGCACTAATACTTATAGATACTTGATTACAATTAAGGATTCGAACTTTGAAACGCTTGGGCTGCCATTTCTACAGCCTGAAACACCATCCGCACCCAAAACAGAAAGACCTGTTGAGCACAAGTCTCGTACTCTTGCAGCCATACTGATTATTATTCTTGCGCTAGTAGCTGGAGCATTAACATATAAGCTCGTCGGACGACTAGTTTATTCGAGTCGCTCCGGCAGATAAAGGAGATGAGCCAAAACATATGGATCTAGTTGAACTTTTAAAACTGGCAGCAGATAAGAAAGCATCAGACCTATTCTTGAAAGAAAATGCCCCACCTACACTTCGCGTAAACGGGCAAGTAACACCGACTGATTATCCAAAACTGACAGCAGATGACGTTCGGCAGCTTGCTTATAGCATTATGACCCACGACCAAATCGGGCGATTTGAACATAGACACGAACTAGATTTAGCTTTCACAATGGAAAATGTTGCCCGATTTAGAGCAAACATATATCAGCAGCGAGGAAGCATCGCAATGGTGCTCCGAATCATCCCCTTAGAAATCTACACTCTTGACGAATTGGGGATACCATCGGTTATAAAGGACCTTACAATGCACCGCCAGGGACTGGTGCTTGTCACTGGCCCAACAGGTTCGGGCAAATCCACCACGCTGGCAGCAATGATAGATTTAATAAACAACACTCGCACATGTAATATCGTTACCATCGAAGACCCAATTGAGTTTGTTCATGAAGACAAAAAGGCCATTATAAGTCAGCGCGAAGTAGGGATAGACACGGATTCGTTTACTGATGCGTTGAAGTACGTTGTGCGCCAGAGCCCAGATGTCATCCTTATAGGAGAGATGCGCGACGTTGAGACTATGAACGTAGCATTGGCAGCGTCCGAAA
Source organism: Armatimonadota bacterium (assembly GCA_023511795.1). Taxonomy (NCBI): domain Bacteria; kingdom Bacillati; phylum Armatimonadota; species Armatimonadota bacterium. Next base: position 18,952 of record JAIMAU010000012.1, read on the forward strand.
CTGGACATTTGGTTTTCTCGACGGTGCACACAACCAGCGCAGCAGAAACACTCGACCGAACTATAAATATGTTCCCTCCGCATGACAAACCGCAGATTTGTATGCGCATGGCCAACTCACTTCGAGGCATAATTTCACAAAAGCTATTGCCCAAAGCAGATGGTTCGGGGCGAATCGCCGCAGTAGAAATCATGATATCAACACCAACAATAAACAAGCTTATCGAAGAGGGACGCTCAGGGCAACTCTACGCTGCAATCAGCGAGGGAGGATTCTGGGGTATGCAGACGATGAATCAATGTCTGGTAAAATACTACAAGGCTGGGTTGATTACCGAAGAGGAAGCCATACTTAATGCTGGCAACCTAACTGAGCTTAAGCAAATGATTAGGCGTCCATAGAATTTGCTTTTAATAATTAATTTCGAACAATTTTAATAGAACGATGATTATTCAAATGGCTTCGCTAGGGTAGGGCAGCCGCATTTAGAATCATCGGGTATCATCATAATTGCCCGCTCCAAAAGGCTTCGTATCTCCGTAGAGCGGGCCTTTACCATTTTGACAACATCTTCATGTGAAAGAATCACATCCGACAATCCTGCGCCATAATTCGCAACGATTGCAAGGCATGAGTAACACATGCCAAATTCCCTCGCAAGAATTGTTTCAGGAACTGCCGTCATGCCTACAACGTCGCCACCAAGTTTGCCAAGCATTCGAACCTCCGCTGGAGTCTCATATCTGGGTCCACTCATCCCAACATAAGTAACTCCTGGCAAATTCCCCAATCCAAGGCAAAGAGCAGCTTGCCGAAGGAAAGACATAAGTTCAGTACAATACGGCATTGAGAAATCGACATGCACAATCATTCCGGGCTTGTCATAACGTGTAATCGGATGCCCCTTCATAAAGTCTATAAAATCTTCTAGCAATGCAAGGCTTCCAGGTCCAATATCTAATCGAAGAGATCCAACAGCGGCTGTTGCAATAATTCTTGATACACCAACCTCCTTTAAAGCCCATAAATTAGCATGATAGTTTACTAAGTGCGGCGGCCTATCCATACCAAGCCCATGCCTTCTGAGTACTATAACCTCGCGACCACCAATGTTTGCATGGGTTATGCATGCAGAACCATAGGGAGTTTGGATTTCCTCCCATGTTCCTAATTGAAATAGGTCTCCCGTCCCTGTGCCTGCTATCAGAGCGAGCTTCATCTTAACCTCCTAAGGGTTGAAAAGCTTGACATGGAAAAGACTAAAAGGTAAATTTACATAGGATTAATCTATTGGCATTCTAAAGCAAACTACGAACAATCTCAACAAAATCTAGGCACAAAATTTGCTTTCCCCCTTATTTGGCACAGCAGGCAAGAAACCTTTCGCATTAGTGAAGTTGAGGCAAGGTTCTTAATCCCTTGCCATCTTCAACACATATATGGTTAGCATTCGAGGGAATATTGGGTATAATACCAACAGCTGAAGGTTCACTAATAATGCAAGTATATTTGCCCAACGGCTGACTTGGGTGGCAAAAGAAACATGCCATTACAAGAAAGCTAGTAACCCGTTTATTTTTGAAGGTAAATTTTTTACTAACGTTAAAATTAAAGATAGTCGGCGGACAAAACCTTCAGATGGAATGTTAAAAATTAATCATTTGCAACACCTACACAATTGCCCTCAGAATAGGCAATGACTTAATTGTTTTCATCGCCCGCGATGAAAACAAAAACATCAGGTTGGAACCAGACCCAGCTCTTGCTGGGAAACCATGCACTTTCGACCTCAAACTAAACTTTAGCTAAGCGAGGTTCATTCAAATAAGGAGGGATGACTATGGAGACGGATCTCGATATTAAAATCAGAAGAGCTGGCAATGTTCCTGTAATTGACCTTAAAGGTGATGTAGACTCATATACTTGCATTAAACTTCGAAACGCAATTGTCGACCTGATTGAAAATGGTGAATTTCGAATATTAATTAGCATGGAAGGTGTGCAATATATAGATAGTGCAGGGCTAGGCACCTTAATAGGTGGTCTTAGGCGAACGGGCGAAAGAAACGGAGGCATGGCACTTATCGGAGCAAATACCCAGGTCAAGAAAGTACTAAGCATTACCGGTTTGACAAAGGTTCTTGACCTCTATGATAATGAGGCAGATGCCATACGCCAGCTTACCAGCTAACAAGAGACCACTGGCAGTGTATTCTTTTATCCACAAAATTCGAAAAAAAAGGGTGATGGGAGAAATACATGAATACAAGGATGGCAAAAGACTCTTCGCAAGATACCTCGCTTGTCGGTTGGCAGAGTGAGACACTTCGCGAAGGTAAATGGAGACCTGATGACCTTCGGATGTTCAAATTCTTGCGAAGGGTGCTCAATAATATCAATATTGCCTATATAGCAACCTATCCGCCAACAGAGTGTGGCATAGCAACATTTACCCGAGATTTAGTTGTCGCAATATCCAAATACACACCGTTTTCAGAACCAATTGTGTTAGCGGTTGGTGGAACCATTGAGCAATATCCGAAAATAGTCAAATATCGGGTTATGAAGCAAGATCTTGACTCCTATATTCAGGCTGCCAATTTCCTTAACAATTCGAGCGCAAAAATTCTTAATGTAGAACATGAATACGGTATCTTTGGCGGTCCCGACGGCGAATACATTCTGTCGCTCATGGAACGAGTAAAAATCCCAATCGTGACAACTCTTCATACAGTACTTTTCAATCCTAGCCCAAATCAAAAACGCATTGTTCAAGAAATTGCACGCTTATCCCAAGCTGTAGTTGTAATGGTAAAAACTGGCAAAGAAATGCTTATAAATAATTATGGAATCCCAGCCGAGAAAATCGTGATTATTCCTCATGGAGTACCTAACGTTCACCGCGTAAATCCCGCTGCGGTGAAAAAACTCCTTGGGATTGCAAACCGACCCATAATATCTACATTTGGGCTAATTAACCGCGGCAAAGGAATAGAATGGGCAATCAAAGCAATGCCAATGATTCTTGAAAAAAACCCCGATGCCTTGTATCTGATTTTAGGTGAAACTCATCCAGGGGTTCGCAATTATGAAGGTGAAACTTATCGTAACGAGCTTTTGCAGATTGTGGCGGACCTCAATCTTGAAAAACATGTACGCTTCAATAATAGATACCTTACGCTGGAAGAATTAGTAAACTACCTTTGTGCAACAGACGTATACGTTACTCCATATATCAACCGCGACCAGATAGTAAGCGGTACACTTGCATATGCTCTCGGGTGTGGCAAAGCAATCGTGTCTACACCATATCTATATGCAGAAGAAGTACTTGCTGACGGCAGGGGAAAATTGGTGCCAATGAAAAACTCTGAGGAAATCGCCAAAGCAGTGAACGAAATTCTTTCAAACCCAACTTTACGTGAAAACATGGAATCTAAAGCATACCGTTATGGACGACGAGCTGCTTGGTTTAACGTAGCCATCGACTATCTTGACTTGTTCCATACCATACTTCAGCATACAAAGGCACACCAAACAATTGAAAGCCATTCAGAGGCTTAGATCTAAAAGGAAGTGATTCATTGAGTAAATACCCTCCAATAAGCCTGGACTATCTAAAAGCTCTTACGGATTGCACAGGAATATATCAACACGCTGTCCACAGCGTGCCCAACTTAAAGCTTGGCTACACTACAGACGATAATGCTAGAGCTTTGATTGTCGCCGCTAAGCATTATGACTTGACAGGAGATCCTAGCGATCTTGCACTTGCCACTAGATATTTAAGCTTTATCCACTACGCGCACACCTCCGAAGGTTACTTCAGAAACGACATGAGTTTCCAGCGTAACTTCCTTGATGAACATGGAACCGAAGACTGTTATGGGCGAGCTATTTGGGGCTGTGGCTGTGCAGCATCAAGCAAGCTCCCAGAAAATGTAAGCATAGTTGCCAAAAAACTGCTAATCGATAGCTTGGGACGAGTCGGTGACCTCGAAAGTCCTCGTGCTAGAGCATATGCAATTCTTGGCATGTATAATTTTCTTCAGCAAAACGAAGATACAAATGGAATTGCCGACAAAATCACAGCGCTGGCAGACTCACTTGTTGCCGGGTATGCAACATACCATGATAAGGAGTGGCACTGGTTCGAACCATATTTAACTTATGGCAACGCAATTTTAGTTCATGCGATGTTAGTCGCGGCGGAGATTACCGGCAAGAAATCTCATAAAAATGTGGCTATGAAGACCTTGGGATTCCTTACCGATACGCTGATTGTAAACGGACGACTTGAAATCATTGGCAACAACGGCTGGTATCTAAAAGGACGTGAAAGGGCTTGGTATGACCAGCAAAGCATTGATGCGGGATATACAGCGTGTTTATTTGCAGAAGCCTATAAACAGCTTCGCCAAAAGGAATACCTAGAATTGGCGTATACTTCTTACGATTGGTTTTTTGGTAAGAATAGATCAGGAGTTTGGGTATATGACCCTGTGAACAAAGGTTGCTATGATGCAGTAACTCCATGGGGATTAAATTTAAATCAAGGCGCCGAAGCCTGCATTTCATTTTTACTTGCTCAACTTGCAATCCACAATCTTGAGCAAGAAATAGAAAGTGCTTCTAAAAACCCCTCGCATGGAGGTTTTGAACAGAATGAAAATAAAAGAAATTATGACGACGCCAGCGATAACAGTAAGCGAAAACGCTCCGCTCGCAGAAGTAGTAGCCTTGCTGAGCAGTGCAAGGATTAGCAGTATTCCTATAGTAAACTCAGCTGATGAACTGGTTGGAATAATTTCAGAACATGATATTATAAAGGCCATGATGCCTACCTATGAAGACTTGCTGAGTTCTGAACCCGCAATTGTCGATATCGACGTTATGGAAACGCGAGCAGCAACTATTCGTGATAAACCCGCAAGTAGCATTATGACTAGAAAAGTAGTTACATTAAAAGAAGATGATGATGTCCTTGATGCCGCAGCGATGATACTCCTTAAACATATTAAGAACATTCCTATTGTTAGAGGAAAGCAAGTTGTAGGCATCGTAGCTAGGATTAATGTAATAAACGCCATAATGCAGGGCAAAATCTAGGGGACAAGAATGCGTGGAAAAGAATTAATTGAGCAAGCAAGAAAGCAACCGATACTTGGCGATGGAGCAATGGGAACCATGCTCCAAAATAAGGGGCTACCACCTGGAAGCTGTCCAGAACTCTGGAATGTTGAGCATTTTGATGTCATACGTTCAATTCACGCGGCATATATCCAGGCCGGCTCGGAAATGATATCAACTAACACATTTGGTGCAAACCGATTAAAGCTTGCGCTCTTTGGGCTACAGGATCGAGTCTGCGAACTGAATAAATTTGGCATCCAAGCAGCGCGAGAAGCAGCAAACGACAGAGTGTTTGTGGCTGGTTCCATTGGTCCAACGGGGAAATTTCTTGAACCCCTAGGAGATCTAATCGAAGAAGAAGCAATCGAGGTTTTTGCTGAGCAAGCAATGGCTATGGCAGAAGCAGGAGCTGACATAATCCTAATGGAAACATTTGCTGATTTGACCGAACTCAAGGCGGCACTTAAAGGGTCGCTTCAAACAGGCTTGCCATGTTTATGCACGATGCCCTTTGATACAAATGGACGAACAATGATGGGCGTATCACCAGAAGAAGCGGCCCATGTTCTAACAGCTATGGGAGCATCTGGGGTAGGAGCAAATTGCGGTGTCGGGCCAAAGGAGACACTTGACGTTATCAAACAAATACGAGCGGCAACGGATTCTATCGTAGTCGCCCAACCAAATGCGGGAGTGCCACGAATAGCTGATGGTGTTACAGTCTACGACAGCACCCCCGAAGAAATGGCATTGTTTGCGGCGGAGGCAGCAAATATTGGGGTCAATATAATAGGAGCATGCTGTGGAAGCACACCGGAGCATATTCGAGCAATGGCAACAGCTCTGGGCCGCATATAATTTACTTTCATTTTGAAAGTAATGATAGACCTGGAAAAGATTTCCAGGTCTATTGTAATTTTGGGTAAACCAATTTTAAGTAAAAATCAGCTTGTGAAGATGTGGGAGGTAAAGTGCAACCTAAAGACCTAAAATATACGAAAACTCACGAATGGGTTAAGATAAAAGGTAAGGGCAACCTAGCTACCGTCGGCATCACAGACCATGCACAATCAGAACTAGGCGAAATCCTGTTTGTTGAATTACCGCAAATCGGCGCCCTTGCAAAAAAGGACGCAGTAATTGGAACTGTCGAATCACTAGATGCATTTTACGAAATTCTTGCGCCCGTAAATGGAAAAATAGTTGAAGTGAACAATGAACTTTCCGAGGCACCAGAGAAAATCAACGAAAGTCCATACCACAGTGGTTGGATGTTTACTATCGAGATGTCTAATCCAGAAGAGGCTAATACACTAATGAGTGCCGATGATTATGAGGAGTTCATAAAAAACCACTGAACGGCCATTGGAAAAATTTATAGGGGAGAAAATTGCCAATCTAACATGCAAATACTACTCAAACTACGCTCTCAAGCTTCCGATTATAGAAAAGGGGCTGATGATATATCGCCTAACCCCGATATAATACATATTTCAACTTTATTAACTGTTGGGTAAATATTCCAAAAAGGCAAACGTTGACAATGATATTAAATGTACGCTATACTATTTGAGATAGTCTGAGAGGAGGCTGCCTTTATGCCACGCAAAATTTTGGCTGTCGATGATGAAAAACACATAGTAAGATTAGTACAAGTTAACCTTGAGCGTCAAGGTTATGAGGTTGTCACTGCATCTGATGGCAAGGAAGCCCTTCAAAAAGTTGAAGAAGAAAGACCCGACCTTGTAATCCTAGACGTAATGATGCCCTATATGGATGGGTTTGAGGTGCTACAGAATCTACGCCGCAACCCCAGCACTCGTGATATCCCCGTAATCATGTTGACAGCAAAAGCGCAAGATGCCGACGTCTTCAGGGGATGGCAGTCTGGTGTTGATTGCTATCTAACTAAGCCTTTCAATCCCATGGAGCTTATATCATTTGTTAAGCGAATTTTTAAGTCCATGGAGGATGAAGACTACGGCGAAAAGAGATATGAGATCACCTAATTAATATGGCAGATTTACACAGTGCGGAGGGCACGAGGGTGGACGACAAAAAGACATGGCCAGTTGTATTGGGCGTTGCTGCCGGAATAATCGGCGGAGTCGTTGCTGGGCTTTACATTTATTCTATCAATAAAAAGGAAACAAACGTTGGTGTTAGTCTTCGTACTGCCCAAGAAATTATTGAGGCTTGCCACAGTAAAATTAAGGAAATTGAAGCTGGTCTTAAAAGCTTAAAAGAAGCCACTCCAATACAAAACTAGCCAGAATATTTATTTCCAAATAGACATTTCCTAGAGCGCTTAAATTGGGGGTTAAAAGTGAGAAAATAAACGTCCGATAAGTTATCTTATGTTAACTTTTTATTTTCCACCTTTTAGTCTTCCCTTGTCGCCTGCTGGAGAACTGATTCTGCCATGTAAATTGGCGCCTTTGCTCTCAGCGCTAGAGCAATTGCATCGCTTGGCCTTGCATCTATATCTATGAAATTACCATTCGTGGAAACAGTAATTTTGGCATAATATGTATCTTGCCAAAGGTCATCTATAGTAATTCTGTCAACTTTTCCGCCCAACCGATCAAGTATATTTTTCATCAAGTCGTGAGTCATCGGACGGTCTAGGGTTGCTCCTTCTAACGCAACTGAGATCGCATAGGCTTCGAATCTGCCAATATAAATAAGCACCTGCCGACCACTGTTATCCCTCAGTAGGACAAATGCAGCAGGCGGCATTCCCTGCTCGATATGCTCGTAAACGCCAACGACCTTAACTTCCTTTTCGTCTAGCGTTCGCGGCTGCTTGTTTTCAATTTCAGGTGGAGGCTCGCCTTCAAACAGGCCATCGAAGTCTCCATGCTGAAACATCTTCCCGCTCAGCAAATCATCGAGGTCTTTGAACTCCTCCTCAGGCTGCTCGTCCTCTTCCCTCACGATACTATCCTCCCCTGCTCTGTCCTATTTCGTCCTGTTATTACAATTATGGCTTTTGTTACCCTTGTTTGCAAGTAACTAATCCAATTCTGTACTCTTCATTGTTTTATCCACAATTTTCAAAAATTCAGCATTATTCTTTGTATGCGCAAGGCGATCTATAAGCAACTCCGTTGCCTCAACGCTGTCCAACGCCGCAAGCAATCTGTGCAACTGCCATACACGCTTGAGGGTCTCCTCGTCATAAAGAAGCTCATCATGGCGTGTTCCAGAACGCTTTACATCTATAGCAGGATAAATACGCCGTTCAGCAAGCGCTCTGTCTAGCACCAATTCCATGTTGCCTGTACCCTTGAATTCCTCAAAGATCACGTCATCCATACGGCTTCCAGTTTCGACAAGGGCTGTTGCAAGGACTGTGAGGCTTCCTCCTTCCTCGATGTTTCGCGCGGCGCCAAAGAATCTTTTTGGTCTATAAAGCGCCGATGGGTCCAGCCCGCCGGACAGCGTTCGACCGCTAGGCGTAACAGTTAGGTTAGATGCTCTTGCAAACCTTGTTAGGCTGTCCAAAAGCACAACCACATCCTTGCCTGACTCAACAAGCCGCTTTGCCTGCTCAAGGACCATATCAGCAACTCGCATATGATTCTCGGGCATTTCATCGAATGTCGAGCTGACTACATCCCCTTTAACTGAACGTCGGATGTCTGTAACCTCTTCCGGCCGTTCGTCTATTAGTAAAACGATTAAATGAATTTCGGGATGGTTGGTTGTTATACTATTTGCAATTGTTTTTAGGAGCGTAGTTTTACCAGCCTTTGGAGGCGACACAATGAGACCGCGCTGCCCCTTTCCTATCGGCGCTATTAAATCAATAAACCTTGCTGAGATATTCTTGGAGTCTGTTTCGAGAACAATTCGCTCGTTTGGATAAAGCGGAGTAAGGTCATCGAAATTCACCCGGCGGCGTGCCACCTCAGGGTCGAGCCCATTAACAGCTTCAACTCTAAGGAGCCCATAATATTTTTCGCTCTCCTTGGGCGGCCTAACTTGCCCCAACACCACGTCGCCGGTCTTCAACGCAAATCGCTTTATCTGCGTCTGGGAGACGTAGATATCCTCTGGACCTGGTGTAAAGTTGGGATTTCTTCGTAAAAAACCCCATCCGTCCGGGAGGATTTCCAGCGTGCCCTGAGCGAAAATGAGTCCGCTTTGTTCAGTCTGCGCCTGCAAAATTTTGAACATTAGGTCCTGCTTCCGCAGATCGGTTTCCTCAATCCCGAGGTCCTTTGCAATTTCTTGGATCTCTTCTAAACTTTTACTTTCGAGGTCCGCAAGTTCTAGTAGTTCCATGAGGGTATAACTCCTGTTAGGCTCAATTATTTAAAAATGCAACCCCGCCGCTTTTACAAGAGACGGAGAAAAGAAAGAAAGCGCAAAAAGAAAACTGAGATTCCGATGGAGCATTACCAGGTGCCGGAGAGTAAGGCAAATCTATTACAACATTCCAGACACCGGGGAAACATTCACATTCACTAGTAATTATACCATGTATACGCACTTTTGTCTACAAAAATAGGCAATCAAATCTAATAATTACGTTTTAAACCTGCCTCTGTTTAAAAATTTCCTCCTTCAGCACTCCTATGAAGGGAAGATTTCTGTAAAGTCCGCCAAAATCTAGGCCGTAGCCCACAACAAACTTATCTGGAATGGTAAAGCCCTTGTAATCTGGTTCGATATCCACTTGCCTTCGAGCTGGTTTATCAAGAAGCGTGCATATCTTTACGCTGGCTGCTTTTCGCCGCTCAAGGTTGTCTTTCAAGTAACTTAGCTTAAGCGTCAAACCAGTATCAATGATGTCCTCCACTATTAACACATGTTTATTTTCGACGCTTTCATCCAGGTCCTTGAGAATTTTTACCACGCCCGACGAGCGCGTAGATGGTCCATAACTAGATATGGCAACAAAATCAACTAATAAAGGGATTGAAATCTGCCTCATAAGGTCAGCTAAGAAAACAACAGCGCCTTTTAGAATACCAACTAATACTAATTCCTTGCCAAGGTAGTCCTCAGAAATCTTGCGCCCCAGTTCTGCAACCCGGGCTTCTATTTGCTCTTTGGAAATTAAAATCTCAGCAATTTCCTCAGCAATCAATCTCCTACTCCCATTCGATTGTTGAAGGAGGTTTTGAGCTGATGTCGTAGAGCACACGGTTTACTCCCTTGACCTCATTGACTATGCGCCTGCTGATTCGCTCGAGAACTTCTGTCGGGAGTTTAGCCCAGTCAGCCGTCATTGCATCATCACTAGTTACAGCTCGGACGACGACCGGATATGCATAAGTGCGCTGGTCACCCATAACGCCAACAGACTGAACTGGCAGAAGTACGGCAAAGGATTGCCAAAGCTCTCGATAAAGCCCCGCCTTTTGAATTTCTTCGAGCACAATGGCGTCCGCTTCCCTTAGTATATGAAGACGTTCCTTTGTTACTTCGCCTACCACACGAACACCCAATCCTGGACCAGGAAACGGTTGCCGCCATGTTATTTCATCCGGCAAACCGAGCTCTTTGCAAACATCCCGAACTTCATCCTTGAACAAATAACGAATCGGCTCAATTAATTCGAATTTAATATCATCAGGAAGACCCGCAACATTATGGTGTGTTTTAATTTTGGCGGCAGATTTAGTCCCGCTTTCGATTACGTCAGGATAAATAGTCCCTTGCGCTAGAAATCGAATATCCCCAAGTTTCGAGGCTTCTTCTTCAAACACTCGGACGAACTCGCTACCGATAATATTTCGTTTTTGTTCAGGATTTACTATTCCCCTAAGCTTATTTAAAAATCTCTCTTCAGCCTCAATGTAAACCAACTTAATGTTAAAATGTTCCTCAAAAGTCGATCGAACCATCTCTGCTTCGCCTTTGCGAAGCATACCATGATTGACAAAGACACAGGTTAGTTGATCTCCAACTGCTTTGTGGACAAGCACTGCAACTGCAGATGAATCCACACCGCCGCTTAGAGCACATATTACTTTTTCACTACCAACCTGCTTTCGAATTTCTTCAACCGACTGCTCTATAAATGAGCCCATTGTCCAAAGGCCCTTGCAACCACACACATCATACAAGAAATTGGATATAATCTGCTTGCCTTTAGGTGTGTGGGCAACCTCGGGATGAAATTGCACGCCATAAAGCTTTCTTTCAGGGGCAGCCATGGCGGCTATTGGCGTATTTTCAGTTCGCGCTATGCACAAGAAGCCAGGCGGAACATCCTCGACGCTATCTCCATGGCTCATCCAAGTTGTAACCTTACCCTTTAGACCTTTAAACAAATCCCCTGAGCTTAAAATTTCAAGCTCAGTTTTACCGTATTCTCGCTTTGCGCTTCCTATTACCCGTCCGCCTAACAAATGTGCCATTAGCTGCATGCCATAACAAATACCTAAAACCGGGATACCGAGCTCAAATATAGTTTTATCACAAGTGGGAACGCCAGCGTCATAAACGCTTGAGGGACCACCTGAAAGTATTATTCCAGATAAACCCATTGCCTTTATGTGCCCAGGCGAGATGTCGTGCGGCAGTATTTCAGCATAAACATGGCACTCCCGCACTCTTCGGGCTATCAGCTGGCTGTACTGCGCACCGAAGTCAAGAACTCCAATTCGTTCAACTGAGGTACCAATCTCCATTCTAGAGGAACCCCTGGGGAATGTTGTTTGACTGTTGTTTAATCACTGGGCTACAAAACTACTGGGGCACATTATAAGCTATTATCTACTTCCATAGAGCGGCAAAATTAACGTGTTCATTCTACTAAATTGTCATTAATGATGTCAAGGCAACCCCAGCTTTTTAGGAGTGCGATGGTTTGAAATTCAAACCATCGCACTCCTATTTGTGAAATGCATTCCCACTGCCTTTATCTTTTGGGAATGAGTGTAAATGACTTTTTCAACTAGTACATTCCGCCGCCCATGCCGCCAGGTGCAGCCGGCGCTTTTTCTTTCTCTGGAATCTCGGCTACAAGCGCTTCGGTAGTCAGCAGCATCGAAGCAATGCTAGCCGCATTCTCTAACGCAGTTCGCGTTACCTTAGCAGGGTCTACAATTCCTGCTTTCAACATGTCCACATATTGACCAGTCACCGCATTTAGCCCAATTCCTTTTTCTGAGGCTTTCAACTTTTCTACCACTACCGAACCTTCCAAACCTGCATTTTCAGCAATTAGCTTCGCAGGCTCTTCAAGCGCCTTCTTCACTATATTGATGCCGGTTATTTCTTCAGGCGTGCCAGAAATATTTTCTAGTGCAGGAATTATATTAATCAATGTAACGCCGCCGCCCGGCACAATCCCTTCCTCTACTGCAGCTCTAGTAGCAGAGAGAGCATCTTCTATTCTATGCTTGCGTTCTTTAAGTTCGGTCTCGGTAGCCGCACCAACTTCGATGACCGCAACTCCACCAGCAAGTTTTGCTAAGCGCTCCTGAAGCTTCTCGCGGTCATAATCAGATTCAGTTTCCTCTATTTGGCGCTTAATTTGGGCAATCCGCCCCTGAATCGCAGCCTGTGAACCTTTCCCTTCGATTATAGTCGTATTTTCCTTGTCAACGACAACCTTCTTTGCGCGACCAAGCATTGGTAGGTCTACGTTTTCCAGCTTCAAGCCAAGGTCTTCTGTTATGAATTTCCCGTCGGTAAGAATTGCGATGTCTTCCATCATCGCTTTGCGTCGGTCGCCAAAGCCAGGTGCCTTAACAGCCACTGCATTAAGGGTACCTCTAATTTTGTTGACTACCAAGGTTGCAAGTGCTTCTCCCTCAACATCTTCGGCGATTATTAGCAGTGGTCTGCCGGTTCGCACAACTTTCTCCAAGATTGGGATAATGTCAGCAACAGCTGAGATTTTCTTTTCATACAGCAAAATGTATGGCTCCTCTAGAACGGCTTCCATTCTCTCCGGATCCGTTACCATGTACGGGGATATATACCCCTTGTCGAATTGCATTCCCTCGACAAATTGGAGGTTCGTAGCCATACTCTTGGATTCCTCGACGGTTATTACGCCATCTTTACCCACCTTTTCCATTGCGTCGGCGATTAGCTCGCCTATAGCGGCCTCATTTGCCGAAATAGCTGCTACTTCGGCAATTTCTTCACGGCTTTCAATTGGCTTGCTGATTTTTTTAATTTCTTCAACAGCAGCATTAACCGCTTTCTCAATGCCTTTTTTGATAAGCATGGGGTTGGAACCAGCCGTTACGTTCTTCATTCCCTCGCGAACCATGGCTTGCGCAAGCACAGTCGCTGTGGTTGTTCCGTCGCCCGCAACGTCGTTGGTCTTTGAGGCAACTTCACGAATAAGCTGAGCACCCATGTTCTCAAAGCGGTCCTCGACTTCTATCTCCTTTGCGATTGTAACGCCATCATTTATTACCGTGGGAGAACCAAATTTCTTTTGGATGACGACATTTCTACCTCGCGGGCCAAGGGTAACTTTTACTGCATCGGCCAGAATATTAACTCCCCGCTCGAGCGATTGTCGTGCTTCCTCATCATATTTGAGCTCTTTAGCCATATTGGGCAACCTCCTTCCTTACTGGACTATGGCGAGAACATCATCTTGTCGGAGGACAACATACTCCTCAGAGCCAATTTTTATTTCTGTGCCGCCATATTTGGAATAGATAACCTTGTCTCCTGCCTTGACTTCCATAGGAACAACTTTGCCATTTTCCATGGTCTTCCCTGGACCTACGGCAATTACCTCACCCTCCTGTGGGCGTTCCTTAGCGGTGTCAGGAAGTACAATACCTCCCTTTGTCATTTCTTCACCCTTTGTTGGCTTCACAACGATTCGATCAGCAAGTGGCTTCAACATGTTATATCCACCTCCGTTCAACTTAACATAGTTTTAGCACTCTACGGGTGAGAGTGCTAACGCCCATTATCATACTATAAACTCACTTCGACATGCAACCCCTAATCATTTGGATGCAAAGAAACGCCAAGTAATGATGCTATCATCTGGGCATTTTTAGCTGCATTACCGGCATGATGATTGTTAAAAAATAAGTATGTTCGGTCGCAAGATTCGGCCAGCTTGCGAATTTTCGGAACCCATTCTGACAACTCCTCATTTGTGTACAAATAATCATAACGTTGCCACGCTTCCTCATGAGTCCACCACTTTTCAGCGTTCCGTCCGTGAAAACGCACATAGCCGATTGCTGAAGTTGCTACTACTACATCTGGCATTAGGCCGTGCAATCTGGGCTCATCTACACAACAAAATCCAATGTTATGCTCCCTTAGCAGTTCAAAGGTTTCTTTTGAAATCCATGAGGAATTCCGAAACTCAACAGCTACGGGCAGTTCACCAAACTCATGTCTAAGTTTGCGCACTCTATCCATATTTTCAATATTTTTCCGAAAGCTCCAAGGATATTGTGCAAGGATACACCCCAACTTCCCCGATTCGTTTAGTGGCGAAATTGCCATTTTAAATTGCCTAAAAAAATCCAAATTTACTTCCGGGCTATGCGTCAGCTCTTTGTAAGCCTTAACAACGAAGTCGAAATCGGTAGGAGTTTTCTCTACCATTCGCTTGAAAGTATTAGCAGAAGGAATCGCATAAAAGGTCGAATTTACTTCAACAGTGGGAAACTTGCTTGCATAATAAGCAAGCATTTCTGACTTGGAAATACCTTGTGGGTAGAAAGGCCCCTTCCAATCATCATAGCTGAACCCAGATGTGCCAATGCGAATTTCTCCCATGATTTACAATTGTACCACCGCTTTATTAAGCTTGACCTCGATGCTTACATTCTGCTTTTCATCAGGAAGTTCTAAACTTGGTGCTAGACAGATCGGATAATTGCAATGAAATCGGAAACTTTTAAGCTTGCACCTCCGACAAGCGCACCATCTATCTCCGGCTGGCTAAGGAGTTCTTCGGCATTATCAGGTTTTACGCTTCCACCGTACTGTATCCTAATACCATCAGCAGCTTCATTGCCAAACATCGAACGTACTAATCCTCGAATCATGCCGCATACTCGATTAGCCTCTGCGGCATCGCATACTTCACCTGTGCCAATAGCCCACACTGGCTCATATGCGATAACCATACCTGCTGCCTGCTTCGGCGTCAATCCATTTAACCCTTTCTCAACTTGAATTCGAATAACATCATCAGTCTTGCCAGCTTTTCGTTCGTCGATTGTTTCACCAACGCAGACAATCGGCACAAGCCCTCCGCTAAAAGCCGCATGAAGCTTGAGATTTACGCTTTCGTCCGTCTCAGCGAAATATTTGAGCAAATTAGGGGGCATATCAGCGTCTACCTTGCCGAAGCGTCCTCGTGTCTCTGAATGGCCTATGATGACATACGTGCACCCTGCATCAGCGAGCATTTTGGGCGATATTTGACCTGTATACGCCCCTTCTGTCTTCCAGAAAACGTTTTGCGCCCCAACACCTACATTCGAACCCATTAGCGTTCGTGCGACTTCATAGATTGCAGTAAATGGCGGGCAGACAATTATCTCGGCATTTTTGACGCCGGCAACTTCGGTACGAAGGCGTTCGACAAAATCAACTGCCTCACCAACTGTCTTGTTCATTTTCCAATTGCCAGCAATTAGGGGTAACCTCATTTTTATTTCCTTCCTCTTGAGTTATTCTGAATTTGTATGCCCCCGAAACAGCGTTTTGGGGGCATACAGTGTGCAATGTGATTATTTGGAATGCATTGTATTAGGAAAAGCCCTATTTATCGTTTAATGCTGCAACACCAGGGAGTTCTTTGCCTTCAAGGAATTCTAGCGATGCCCCACCACCAGTTGAAACATGGCTCATTTTATCCGCAAGTCCCATCTGCTCTACTGCGGCAGCGGAATCTCCGCCGCCTACTATTGTTGTTGCTGTTGATTCTGCCATGGCCTTGGCAATCCCTAATGTACCATTTGCAAAGCGTGGGTCTTCAAATACCCCCATTGGACCATTCCATACCACGGTGCGCGCAGACTTGATTTTCTGTGAAAACAGTTCTACTGTTTTCGGACCAATATCTAGGCCACGGTATCCTTCTGGGATGGCTGTTGCAGGTACAATTTTGATGTCAACATCTGCGGGGACGCCTGAGGGTATATCGAAATCTGCCGGAAGTTCGACTGCAACCACGTCTACTGGCAATTCAAGGTCTACACCAAGGGCTTTTGCCTTTTCCATTGCATTCTTTGCAAGCTCGATTCCTGGTTTATCAACCATTGAGTTTCCAACCTTATACCCCTGCGCAACCAGGAATGTATAGATCATTGCGCCGCCAATTAAAAGTGCATCAACCTTGTTGAGGAGATTTTCAATTACGGTGATTTTGTCAGAAACCTTTACACCACCAAGCACTGCAACAAAAGGCCTATCTGGATTGGAAAGCGCTTTACCTAGATACTCTATTTCTTTTTTCATTAGGAAGCCTGCAACAGCAGGAAGGTAGTGCGCAACACCCTCAGTAGAAGCATGGGCACGGTGGGCAGTGCCAAACGCATCATTTACATAGATCTCTGCTAGTGAAGCAAGCTTTTTTGCAAATTCGGGGTCGTTTTTTTCTTCCTCTTCATAAAAACGAATGTTTTCCAAAAGGATGACATCCCCGGGCTTCATCTCGCTTACGGCAGCCTCGACCTCTGGGCCTATGGCATTATTAAGCTTTTTGACCGGTTTTCCAAGAAGTTCACTGAGTCTTTTCGCAACTGGATCCAACCGCAACTTATCGCTTGGCCCTTTCGGACGTCCAAGGTGCGTTACAAGGATTATTTTCGCATTGTGGTCGATTAGGTATTTTATAGTGGGTAATGCAGCTACTATTCTGTGGTCGTCGGTGATGTTGCGATTTTCATCGAGGGGAACGTTGAAGTCAACTCTGACTAGTACTCGTTTATTGCTGACATCAATATCCTCAACATTTTTTTTGTTCATGGAAAACTCCTCCCTATAAAACGACGAATAAGATTTTCAGTGTTTCTTTATCAGGCGTCGGGATCGTTAGGTAATTATTTAAAAACTTTCACCCGACGACCCCGACCGTCCTTAGCAGAATCACCAGTTAATAGGAACTACATTCCCTTCTTTACTAGGTAGTCAATCAGGTCGGCAACGCGGCAGGAGTAACCCCATTCGTTGTCATACCATGCAAGAACTTTCGCCATATTGCCGCCGAGAACCATGGTTGAAGGACTGTCAACGATTGAGGAAAGTGAATTGCCTTTAAAGTCAACCGAGACTAGCGGTTCGTCGCAGACACCAAGGTAGCCCTTCATCTTGCCGTTCGCAGCTGCTCTCAGTGCATCGTTGATTGCATCTTCTGTTGCTTCTTTCTCAAGCTCTACAACGAGGTCAACAAGCGAAACTGTCGGGGTCGGCACTCGAAGGGCTATACCATGCATTTTGCCTTTAAGCTCAGGAATTACAAGCGAAATGGCTTTCGCAGCTCCTGTGGTTGTCGGGATTATGCTCAATGCGCCAGCCCTTGCTCGTCTTAGGTCTTTGTGAGCCTGGTCAAGAATTCTCTGGTCATTCGTGTAGGCATGAGCTGTCGTCATGAATCCCTTCACGATGCCAAAGCTATCCTGCAGTACCTTCGCTACCGGAGCGAGACAGTTGGTTGTGCATGAGGCATTTGAGATAATTGTGTGCTTTGCTGGGTCATACATGTCCTCATTTACGCCTAGAACGACAGTAATATCTTCGTTCTTCGCAGGAGCGGTAATGATGACCTTCTTGACAGAATCTCGCAGGTGAGCTTTCGCTTTTTCTGCATCGGTGAAAATACCCGTGGACTCAACGACGACCTCAACACCGTGATCGCCCCATGGAATGGCGGCAGGGTCCTTCTCAGCATAAACGAAAATCTTCTTGCCATTTACAACGATGTCTTTTTCTTCGGCAACAACATCGCCGCAGAAGATTCCATAGCTGGAGTCATACTTGAATAGGTGTGCGTTCGTCTTGGCATCCACAATGTCATTCAGGGCGACTACCTCAATTTCATCGGGGTATTTCTCAAGAATCGCCCGCAAGGTGAGTCTACCAATGCGTCCAAAACCATTGATACCAACTTTTACAGCCACCTGATAACCTCCTTTGATTTTATTTTCTAGCCTAGGAAAGTTTGTTTACCAGACCAGAAAGCACTCTAATGGTTTTTCATTCGGCTGTCGAATGAAAACCATTGTATTTTAGCCAAGGGTTGTATGTGTGTCAAGCTTTCAGCTATCTAGGCAGGAATGATTTTTCAAACACCAGCCTAATAATAGCCTGAGCAAGCTTTTGGGGGTCATGCCGTACTACTTCGGTTTCACTGATGTAATTCCCCGTTACAGGTTTATACCCCATTTCACGGATTGCATCTACATCGGGCGAAACCAGCTCAGCACCTTCGCGCTGATACTTCTCTAGTAGACGGATAGAGGGAACTTCTTTGTTCACGAGGACATAATTGAAGATGCGCTTTCCCGTATGTTCAAAAATTGCCTTTACGTGGTCAGAAGCACGATAGCCATTGGTCTCACCAGGTTGCGTCATCACATTGCATACGTAAATCTTCACAGCGTCAGAATCCATTATTGCCTCTACCATACCTTTTACTAGAAGGTTTGGAATCACACTAGTGTAGAGGCTTCCCGGACCAACAACAATAGCATTAGCAAGCCTGATTGCTTCCAAAGTTTCATCAAGCGGCATAACATCTTCCGGAAAAAGTGATATACGTTTTATTGCCAGAGGTGATTTTGTGATGTTAGTTTCGCCTTCTAAAATAGAACCATCCTCCATCTCCGCCCGAAGAACTACGTTTTGCAGAGTAGATGGTAATACGCGCCCGCGGATTGCGAGAATATTGCTTGTTTCCTTTATTGCTCTCTCAAAATCACCAGTAATGTTAGTCATGGCGGCTATTAGCAGGTTGCCAAAAGAATGGCCTGCCAACCCATCGCCTACCTCATCAAACCGATGCTGGAATAGTTCGGTCATTAGCGGTTCTGCGTCTGCCAAGGCGACAAGACAGTTCCTAATATCACCAGGAGGCAACATTCCAAACTGTCGCTGAAGTCTGCCCGAGCTACCGCCGTCATCGGTTACCGTAACAATCGCCACGATATTACTCGTGTGTTCCTTTAAACCCCTTAGGAGGGCAGAAAGGCCTGTTCCCCCGCCGATTACGACCATCCTATGTCCCTGAGCGAGATGGCGGCGCTTGTAAATTACATCGGCTAGACGGTCCTTATCCTGCGGACTTATCACGCTGGCGATGGATGCAATTACCTGCCGGAAGCTTACGAATATCAACGATAACCCAACTAAAATGAAGAGAATAGAAAGAGGGATATAGACTCTTGGTTCGCTGAGGTTTAATGGCTTTGGTAAAAACTCACTGCTCGTCTGATAGACCCAATTTGCAACATTGTTAAGGTAATCAACTACCTGAGTATTTGTAATGAGGGTAACTCCGATTATTACTAAGAACACGCCGATGGGTGTCAGGAATAACCAGCGCTTTACACGCATGCCAGGATAAAGCCATTTAAGCGCGCTTTTTAACCTTCTCTTCCATGGCATTACAACGCTACTCCTTTGCTACATCCCTGTGCTTGACAATTACTTTGTAGTTTTTACCCTTCAAAAAGGCAGCTAGCTTATTGGCTATAACGACAGACCTGTGTCTGCCCCCGGTGCATCCAATTGCTATATTCAAATATGCTTTTCCTTCATTTTCATATTGCGGCAATGAAAAATCAATTAAACCAAGAAGCCGCTGCATAAACTCTTTTGTCAATGGGTCATTGGTAACATATTCTTCAACTGGCTGGTCGCGGCCGTCGAACGGGCGCATTTCAGGCACATAATGGGGATTTATGAGGAACCGAACATCGAAAACGAGGTCTGCATCAAGTGGAAGACCCCATTTAAACCCAAAGGAAGTAACCGTTATAATTAGTCCAGCGTCCGAGCTGTCGTCTCCAAAATAAGTCACTATTTCAGTTTTTAAGCGCGCCGGGTCAAGCTCTGAGGTGTCTATCACTTTGTCGGCTAGCTCTTTCAAGTCTACAAGCATCTTTCGTTCCAATGCTATGCTCTCTAGAATGCCATGGCACCTGTCAAACAAGGGATGTTTGCGGCGCGTTTCCTTAAACCGCTGTACGAGCACCTCCTCGCTGGCATCGAGGAAGAGGATTCTAGCTTTCTTGAACCCATCGAAAAGGATTGGCAGCGCCCGCGCAAGGTCGGAAAGGAGTTCCCCCGAGCGAACATCTACCACAACAGCAATTCTTTCGTCGGCGCATTCGCTGTTTCTGCAAAACTCGCGCAAGTTCGGCAAGAGGTTTGGAGGAAGGTTATCAACGCAGAAATAACCCATGTCCTCAAACGCCCTAATCGCAAGCGTCTTTCCTGCGCCAGACATCCCTGTTACAATAACAAGCTGCATATTCCCCTACTTCCTATGTCCAATTAGATTATTTGCCAAGCCGCTGATTATTCCCATTACAATCGAGCCGAATAATGCCGCAAGCGGCCCCTTCACTACAAAACCGGGAACAAGCTGGCCGGCAAGCCAAAACATCAAGCCGTTGATAAGAAATGTAAATATCCCAAGCGTTAGGCAATTCAACGGAAGCGTGAGGATTACTACAATGGGCCTGATTAGTGCATTTATAATCCCAAGAATTACCACCGCAAGCAAAGCTGAAAATGCGCCAGTAAGTCGAATTTCCAATCCAACCTTTTGAGCCAAAAACGCAGTTGCATACAAAGCCAACACGCTAATTAGCCACCTAATCGCTAAGCCTTTCATCTAGCCGTACCCCTACCCTATTCAAAACAAAAAATTGCCAAAACTCTACACAACTGCCGCACGTTCTAATTCAAGCAGTCTTGCCTTCATGTCAATGCCACCACTAAATCCGCCCAGCTCGCCATTTGATTTTATCACGCGGTGACATGGGATTATAAGCGGGATTGGGTTTTTGGCAAGCGATTGACCGACCGCGCGATACGCCCCCACTCTTCCAATCCTTTCAGCAACCCAAGCGTAAGATCGAACATCTCCATACCCAATCTCCGACGTGGCATCCCAAACAAGGCGGTCAAATTCATTCTGCCCGCTTAAATCTACCTCACAATTGAAGTTAACAGTCTCCCCCTTAAAATAACGAATGATTTGCTCAGCAATTGAATCTAAATCACTATCTGATTCGATAGCAAGCTCACTCGTTCCTTTAATTAGCCTGCAATAAGCCTCATCCCTAGTAACTACCGGGAGCGAAAGCCTGCAAATGCGACCGTCGGCATCTCCAAGTAATCCAACCCAGCCAAAACAGGTGTGTATCAATCTGTATATCTTTTTGGTCATTTCTTAACTATTCTTTAACCGTTCGTGTATTTCCTCTGCAATCGGTTTGGTTATGCCAGGCACCTTGAGAAGGTCCTCGATGCTAGCTTGCTTTATAGCCACAACCGAACCAAACTGTTTTATGAGCGCCCTCCGACGCTTCGGCCCAATCCCTGGAATGTCGTCAAGCAGTGATTTCTTTGCCTTCTTCTCGCGAAGCTTTTGGTGATATGCGAGCGCAAACCTGTGAGCCTCATCGCGGATTTGCTGCAAAAGATGCAGTGCCTTCGAATCGGGTGGAAGAAGCATCGGCTCAGGTCTTTCGGGGACGTAGATTTCCTCAAACTGCTTCGCCAGCCCAACAACTGGAATCGTCAGCCCCGCCTCCGAAAGCACCTCTAGAGCGGTGTTCAGCTGGCCTCTACCACCATCAATCAACAGAAGGTCCGGCAAATTGGCGAATCTTTCTTCCTCTTTCTTCGCAAATCTTCGCCGGAGAACTTCGCGCATCATCCCGTAGTCATCCGGTTGGTCGATTGTTCTAATCTTGAAACGGCGGTAGTCCGACTTCGCAGGCATTCCGTCCTCGAAGACAACCATTGACCCAACTGCTTGCATCCCTTGGATATTTGATATATCGTATGCCTCAATGCGACGCGGAAGCTTGGGTAGCTCCAATACTTCCATCAACGCCCCCACCATTTCCATCTTGCGCGATTCATCCTCGGCCGAGAGCTCTGCTTCCCGTTCCGCGGCAAGCGCCGCATTGACCGCCGCCATCTCCACAATTTTCTTCTTCTCACCACGCCGCGGGTAAGTCAGACGAACCGCCCCGCCCCGCTTAATCTTCAGCCACTCCTCAATTACTTCTCTGTCCGGAAGCTCGTGCGAAATGAGTATCTCCGGTGGAACGCTTGCGCCCCTGCCGTAGTACTGCTTGACGAACTCCTCCAGCGCATGCTCAGCCGTCTCATCGGTTATCCCCTCCATGAAAAACGTTTCCTGCCCAATGAGACGCCCAGACCTAATAAAGAAAACTTGGACGCATGCAGTTCCATTCTTGGTCGCCAGAGAGATAACGTCTTGCTCCGCATGCGCAGTGCTGATTATCTTCTGCCTTTCAACTACCTTGTTAATAGCTTCGATTTGGTCCCGCAGACGAGCCGCTCTCTCAAACTCAAGATTCTCAGCCGCCAGCTCCATTTCCGCGACCATCCGCTTCACCAGCGATTCGTGCCGCCCCTCGAGAAATAGGCAGGTGTCCCGTACCAGGATGGCATATTCCTCAGCGCCAATCTTCCCCGAACAAGGAGAAAGGCACTGCTCAAGATGGTAGTTCAAACACGGCCTGTCTTGCTCAGAACCACTAAGCTTTTTGTTGCAGCTTCGTATCTTGAAGACCTTCCGTATTAGGCGCTGGGTGTCCCGCACTGCTTCCGAGTTCGTGTAAGGCCCAAAATACTTGTTTCCGTCCTGCTTCGACCGGCGAGTTATGACTACGCGGGGAAAAGGTTCGCTCAAAGTTACGCACAGGTATGGATAATGCTTGTCATCCCGCAGGCGCACGTTGTAGCGCGGCCGATGCTGTTTGATTAGGTTGCATTCGAGCATCAGCGCCTCAACTTCGCTGTCGGTAACCAGCCAATCAACGTCGGCAACCTTCGCAATCATTGCTGACACCTTCGCAGGATGCATCTGCCCTTTTTGAAAATATGAGCGGACGCGCGCACGAAGCGAAGCGGCTTTTCCAACGTAGATGACCTCTCCACGCTCGTCTTTCATCATATAAGCCCCGGGCTTCGCCGGCACGTGGGCTAATTTCTTCTCTAGGTCTGCGTTCATCTTACTCTAACTGCCTTCAAAAGGGAACTTAGGGAGTCTTTTAGCAAAGTTAACAAAAACGAATGGCTTTCTTCTTCCCTACTGCGAGACGTTCAGCACACGTTTCAAGAACTGTCCGGTGTATGAAGCCTCGACTCTCGAAACTTCCTCCGGTGTTCCGCATGCAATCACCTGCCCGCCGTTCTCGCCGCCCTCAGGTCCAAGGTCAATGATGTAGTCCGCACTCTTGATTACATCGAGGTTGTGCTCGATTACGATTACAGTATTCCCAGCATCTACCAAGCGATTCAATACATCAAGTAGTTTTTGGATGTCCGCAAAGTGAAGGCCAGTCGTCGGCTCGTCTAGTATGTAGAGCGTCCGCCCTGTGCTTCTTTTAGAGAGCTCTGCGGCAAGTTTCACCCGCTGTGCCTCTCCGCCAGAAAGCGTTGTCGCTGGTTGCCCAAGCTTTATATAGTCCAACCCAACGTCGTGGATTGTCTGCAACCGCCGTGTAATCGAGGGGATGTTCTTGAAGAACTCGAGCGCAGTGCTGACAGTCATGTCCAAAACGTCGGCAATGTTCTTCCCCTTGTATCTTACCTCCAGCGTCTCCCTATTATACCGCTTCCCCTTGCATACTTCGCACGGCACATACACATCAGGAAGAAAGTGCATCTCTATTTTGATGATGCCATCGCCCCGACACGCCTCACACCTCCCGCCTTTTACGTTGAAGCTAAAGCGGCCCGGTTTGTAGCCCCTAACACGCGCGTCCGGAGTGCTTGCAAAAAGGTCGCGGATTAAATCAAACGCTCCGGTGTAAGTTGCAGGGTTTGAGCGCGGCGTTCTACCAATAGGAGACTGGTCTATATCAATTATCTTGTCAATGTGTTCAATTCCCGTAATCTCATCATGCTCGCCCCAAGAGCCGTGAGAGCCGTGCAACTGATACATAAGCCGCGGGTAGAGCGTTTCTTGAAGGAGCGTGCTCTTACCAGACCCGGACACGCCAGTGACGCAAATGAAAGTCCCCAGGGGAAATCTTACGTTAATATTCTTAAGATTGTGCTGCCGTGCACCTTTGATTTCAATGAACTCACCGCTCGGCTTCCTCCGCTTTCTAGGAACGGGAATCCTCTTGACGCCGCTGAGGTACTGCCCTGTAATTGAGTCCTTATGCTTGATAACGTCTTCCGGCGTGCCAGAAACGACAATCCACCCGCCTCGCTCGCCTGCGCCAGGCCCTATGTCAATTATGTGGTCCGCACTGCGGATGGTCTCCTCGTCGTGTTCAACCACGATGATTGTGTTGCCGAGGTCCCTCAGCTTGATAAGCGTGTCTATCAGCTTTCTATTGTCGCGCTGATGCAGTCCAATGCTCGGCTCATCGAGTATATAAATGACGCCCATCAGTCCAGAGCCAATCTGCGTCGCTAGACGAATCCTCTGCGCCTCTCCACCCGCCAACGTGGCGGCGGGACGGTCGAGCGTGAGGTAGTTGAGCCCGACGTTAATGAGAAAACCCAGCCTAGTCTTAATCTCCTTTATGACCTGCCGCGCGATTACGTATTCCCGCTCGCTAAGTTTTATCTCGTCGAAATAGCGATAGGCTTCCTCAACAGTAAGTGCGCTCACCTCCGATATGTTCATTCCGTTGATTGTTACCGCAAGGCTTTCCGGCTTAAGACGCAGTCCGTTGCACGAAGGACACTTCCGCGTAGACATGTATCTCTCGGTCTCCTCGCGCACAATCTGCGACGTCGTCTCTTTGTAACGTCGGTCCAGGATGTTTACAATCCCTTCGTACGTCGTTTCAAAGCGCCTTATCCGCCCATAACGGTTTCTGAACGTCACACAAACGGGGTGCTCAGTGCCGTAAAGAATTGCGTTGACTTGTTCATCGGTGAGCTCCCTTATGGGAGTCCGCGTGGAGAAGCCTAGAGCCTCAGCCAACCCAGAGAGCAAAGCCGGGTAATACTCGCTAACTGCCCTGCGGAGCGGTGCAATAGCGCCCTCCTCGATAGAAAGATTTTTGTCCGGTATGATAAGGTTTGGGTCAAGCTCCGTATGCGTTCCCAACCCGTGGCAGTCGGGGCAAGCGCCGTAGGGACTGTTGAACGAGAAGTTCCTTGGGGCAATCTCCCCAAGGCTAATCCCGCACTCGGTGCAGGCAAAATGTTCGGAGAAAAGCATCTCCTCGCCGTCAATGACGTCAATGCCAACCGTGCCCTGCCCCATCTTAAGCGCGGCCTCAACAGAATCTGCCAACCGCTTTTCAATCCCCGGCTTAACAATGAGACGGTCGACGACGACGTCTATCCAATGTTGCTTATACCTGTCAAGTTCGATGTCATCGGTTACTTCGTAGGTCTTCCCGTCCACACGAACGCGCACATAGCCTTCCTTTCGGATGTCCTCGAATACATGTCTGTACTCGCCCTTGCGGCCGCGAACCACGGGCGCTAGAACTTGTATCCTAGCGCCTTCAGGAAGAGCCATAATCGCGTCCGCCATTTGCTCAACCGTTTGTTGGGCGATCTCCCTGCCGCATTTCGGACAGTGCGGCTTCCCAATCCTTGCAAAAAGAAGCCTAAGGTAGTCGTATATCTCTGTAACCGTCCCAACAGTCGAACGAGGATTTTTCGTCGTCGATTTTTGGTCGATGGAGACCGCTGGAGAAAGTCCCTCAATGTAATCAACGTCGGGCTTATCCGCTTGACCGAGGAACTGCCGAGCGTAAGCGCTCAACGACTCGACGTAACGCCTTTGGCCCTCAGCGTAAATCGTGTCGAAGGCAAGGGAAGACTTGCCCGACCCGGATACGCCCGTGATAACGACAAACCTATCCCGCGGAATCTCAACATCAATATTTTTCAGATTGTGTTCTCTTGCGCCGCGGATGATTATGCTGTCGGTCGCCATTTCTCGCTTTCCCGTAGTTTTGTGCGAACATTCATTCTACCAAAAATGCAGGCTCAGGTCAATGCGACGTGCCTTTTCCGCCCGCTGGCGACCCTTTCGATTCCATCTTCGCAGAGAATTGGCGGCTTACACCGCGCACCCCTGCCGCTTGCCAAAACCTCTTGTGAACCTGCGAAAGTGTCTAGGTTTCTTGCGATTTGCTTTACATTCTCTGACACTTAAAACGCCGGCCCGCCTTTCGAAGTTCGCCCGCCTGCCTACTCGCCCAATCCTGCCGCCACCAAAGCGGTGCAGTCCTCCCGCCCGATGTTCGCATCCCCCAACCCGCAGGTCAAGCAGGCGAAAAAGGTTCGTTAATTGGCACAGCAAAGCAAAAGGCGGGGGAACGTCCCCGCCCTTCGCTCTACCCTTGTTTGACAGCCTGACAACCGCCAAAGACTACGCAACCAAAAGGCCGCCAGCCGCGATTGTCGCCGGCGTGGACACATTACCAACGTCCGACGCCCTTGTGCCGCGGTACTGCACGACGTAAGTATAATCAGCCGCGGGCCCATTGATTATGTCAATGTAGGGCGAAGCGGTCTCAAAGGCGATGAGTGTGTACTCTTCCTCACCATTCTTTTTCCTATAGATATTGCATCCCCTAGCCCACGATGGCTTGCCGTTGTACTTCTCATTTGCCGGGGCAGTGCCAAAGTGAACCATAATCTTCCCCGGAACCGCTTCGAGGTAAATATCTGGAACTTCCTCGCCCGGCATTGCATTCGTTCGCGCATCATCCTTAACAGGAAGCCCAAGCGCCGCCCTTATTTCGTTCGTCATCGCCGGATGGTTGTTTATTCTTCTTACAAGAGGGCGCAGTATTTCAATACTATTCTTCCTTACCGCTTTCTTCGCCTCTGTGGCTTGCCTAGCGGCCGCCTGCCGTGTTACGTGCGTCGAGAGAGCACCGTCAAATATTATCTTCGCTTCATCAAGCGGCGTGAAGTCGCTCATTTGCAACCCGAAGTCTGCCAAATGCTCCTGAAGCACCGCCAGGAAGTTCGCAAGCCATGCAACGTACTGCGAGTCATTTCTCGGTACATAATCTGCCATTCTATTTTCCTCCTCAGATTTGTTTAATCATCAAGTGCCCCCTCCAGAAAGTTTGGCGGCTTCGCAGATATATTTCAATGCGGGTTGAAATTGCTTGCCAGCATTTCTTGCGTAATTCTACCTCCCTCCAACCTCTTCCCACCTTAGTACAAATCTTTTGTACTTTTGTGCAATCTTTTTGTACTTTTGTACAACATTTTTGTACTTCGGTACAACACTTTTGTACTTCGGTACAACACTTTTGTACCGCGGTACAACATTTTTGTACTTCGGTACAACACTTTTGTACTGCCGTACAATTCTTTTGCACAAGTCTTTTACAATCTTGCACGATGGTACATCAGGCTTGTACTGCAGTTGGATGACGCTGGAGAGAGTCCCAATTCTTTCCCCAAAAAGCAGGAGCAACTTCTAGCGCTTTCTCTGTTCAACCGCTGTCCCCATCTAAAAGTACGACAGCTGATGATTTAATCGAATTATCAGTTAAAAACTGCTGAATCTTTAGTAAACAAATAATATTTTATTAATAAACCTCTTATCTTTTCTGAATTGTCAGATTGCCCAGCTTGCCAAGAAGTTTGCAAGACAAAGGGACTAAATAGCAATCTGGCGTACAATTTTCGCAAACTGAATGAAGGATTAAGATGACCTGCGCAATAAGTTATCCAAAGGCTGTTCGAACATGCCTAATTCACAATGCTTGAAGCAAAGGAGAACCACATGGTAGGCGAACGCAAGATTAAGTGTGCAGTCGTGGGATACGGCGGCGCATTCAACATGGGAAAAGCTCATGCACAGTGGATGAACGATACGGGGCGGATGATAACCGTTGCCGCCTGCGACATCAACCCTGAAAGGATGGAAGCGGCAAAGAGAGACTTTCCCAACATCCAAACTTACACCGACATCGACGATATGCTCAAGAAGAGCGACGCCGAGCTTGTCGTCATCGTTACCCCGCACAACACCCATGCCGTTCTAGGGCTAAAGGCAATCGAGGCAGGAAAGCACGTCGTTTTGGAAAAGCCCATGTGCCTCACTGTAGAAGAGGCAACCAAAATGATAGAAGCCGCTAAAAAAGCTGGTGTAACGCTCACAACGTTTCACAACAGGAGGCACGACGGCGACTTCATGATGATTAAGGAAATCATCGAAAAGGGCTTAATTGGAGAAGTCTTCCACATCGAGGCTTTTATTGGCGGCTACAGTAAACCCGGGTCTTGGTGGAGAAGCGACAAGGAGATTTCGGGTGGATGCCTGTACGACTGGGGTGCGCACTTTGTGGACTGGATACTCAACCTCATCCCCGAAAAAATAGAGAATGTTACTGGCTTTTTCCACAAGCGCGTTTGGCATGATGTAACTAACGAAGACCAGACGCAGGCGATTATCAGGTTTAGGAACGGGGCGATGGCGGATTTGCAGGTCTCCAACATCGCGCGGCTTCCGAAGCCAAAGTTTCGCATTCTCGGCACAAAAGGTGCAATTATTGACGAATGGAAAGGAACGCTTAGGCTTTCGACGGAGATTGAGGGCATCCCGATTGACACAGAGGTGAAGTACAAAGAAAGCACTTGGCACGAGTATTACCCGAATCTTGCCGCTCATCTTCTCGACGGCGCGCCGCTGGAGGTAACGCCCGAATCTTCTCGCCGCGTTATCGCCGTCATTGAAACTGCGGAGAAATCGGCAAAAAGCGGGAAGGCTGAGCCTGTACCGTATGAGTAGGCAGTTCGCAGACCGCCAAACGATGAGCGAAGCTTGCCGAAGCAATTAGAAAAGCACTCTGAACTTCTGGGCAAACCAAACAAGCTAATCCATGGGGAGCACTGCGTTGTCGATGAGCCTTGTACTTCCGATGCGGACTGCGAGGAGGAGGACAACAGGCTTTGAGATTTCCACCACGGGCGCGAGGTTGTCGGGGTCGCGGACGGCAACATAGTCTATGCGCGCAAGAGGTTCTTTGCGGATGTATTCTTCAACCTCGTGCTCAAGCCGCTTTCCGTCTGTGAGCCCGTATTTGACAAGCTCATTTGCGTATTGGAGAGCCTTGTAGAGGACAACGGCGGCGCGGCGCTCCTCATTATTTAGGTACGTGTTCCTAGAAGACATCGCAAGGCCGTCTTCTTCGCGGATGATTGGCATGGGAACAATCTCAATGGGTAGATTGAGGTCGTTCACCATTTTCTTAACGACAAGAAGCTGTTGATAGTCTTTCAGCCCGAAGTAAGCACGGTCGGCAGGTAGGATGTTAAAGAGCTTGAGCACGACGGTTGCGACTCCTCTAAAGTGGCCTGGGCGGAACTCGCCCTCCAAAGTTTCGGTAATGCCTTCCACGTTTACAAAAGTGGCATAACCTTCGGGGTACATCTCCTCAACAGATGGGTTGAAGATTACATCAACCCCCACCTCTTCAGCCAGGCGGGCGTCGCGGTCGACATCGCGGGGGTATCGTGCGAAATCCTCGTTCGGGCCGAACTGGGCGGGGTTGACAAAGAGGCTAACAACTACGACATCGTTTTCCACCCTTGCGCGCCGCATGAGGGAAAGATGGCCCTCGTGGAAGTAGCCCATGGTGGGCACTAGGCCTATTTTCTTCCCTTCACGACGGGCGTTCGAAATGTATTCTCTTGCTTCGTTGATTGTGTGCAGAATCAACATTTTATCTTTAAACTTTTCCGACCTGCGGCGCTGATGATTCGGCAAGCGCCCCAGCCACTCCGCAGGCGGGTGCATTCTTTCTGCCTACGAGCTGTGCTCAGGGCCTGGGAATTTACCCGACTTCACTTCCTCGATGTACGTTTTGAATGCATTCATAACGGTTTCGAAAAGGTGGACATATTCCTTGACATGCTTAAACTTGACGCCGTACAAGCCGAGCATATCGTAGGAGACCAGCACTTGGCCGTCGCAGTGCGGACCCGCGCCGATGCCAATAGTGGGAACCGAAAGCGCCTCTGTTATTTGCTTTGCCAGCTCGCGGGGCACCTTTTCCAAGACAATTGCAAAAACGCCGGCGTCTTGTAGAGCAATGGCGTCCCTCATAATCTTCTCTGCCTCCTCTTCTGTACGGCCGTGCAC
The DNA here is from genome assembly GCA_023511795.1 of Armatimonadota bacterium. Lineage (NCBI taxonomy): Bacteria > Bacillati > Armatimonadota > Armatimonadota bacterium. The sequence continues at coordinate 49,349 of JAIMAU010000012.1, forward strand.
CCGCGGACCGCCGAATACAGCGGCCGACATCGGAAGCATGCCAAGGTGTCCCATCACGGGAATCCCCGCGTCAACAATTTTCTTAACGGCATCAATCACGTTCTGCCCACCGCCTTCGAGCTTCACGGCAAGAGTAAGAGCCTCGGTAGCGGGTCTGCCAGCCTCCAAGGGCGGTGTGATGGCGCCCGCCTCTTTTGCAAATCGGGCCGCATTCCGAAGAGCTTCGTCCGGGCCCAGTTGGAAGCTCATAAACGGCATATCAGCGACAACCATCGCACGTCTAACTCCTCGGACGACTGCTTTGACGTGGTGGAGCATGTCATCCATAGTTACAGGGAGCGTTGTCTCGTAGCCCAACACGACTTGACCCAAGGAATCCCCGACGAGAATTACATCCACCCCTGCGGCATCCATTAGCTTTGCCATGGAGAAATCGTACGCGGTGAGGCATGTAATTTTCTCCCCCGCGCGCTTCATTTTTATTAAGGTTTGCGTAGTTACCGTGGACCCGTTCATTTTTACTCCTTGTTATCGCAGTTTCATCGTGCGCTTTCCGAAGGCTTGCGCCTATTCTTCAATCGGCTTCGCTAGCGGCTTAAGGCATTCCGCATGCTCACCTGGCGGCTCCTACCAGCCGGGACGGAATGTGTCCCCAATTCCCCAGCCAATCAAGATGGCAGGAAACGCCAGGTTGCCTCCAAACATCAAGACCTGGCTTCTGCCAACTGAATACATTATAGCCGCAATCGCCACCAAAATAAAAGTGGCGGCGAAAGCCCGCGCAACACTCTTCGAAATGCTTTCTTGAAAGGAGCCAAACAAAATATAAATAAATGCCGCAAGGTAGAAATTGAAGAAGTTAATAAGAACCAAAAGGAGCCCAATCGGATAATTCATCGGGCGGCTTCCGCCAACGTAGATGGATTGGAATACCAATTCGTCGTCAATGCGGCCAACCCAGTCATTTAGGGCGAGAAGAAAGCCAAATATCACTCCATTAATCAGCAAGACCGCGATAAGCATGGTGTTCCACTTGCCAATAAAAGGCAGATACTGCGCCAGCACTTGCAGTGGGGGTTCGGCGGAGATAGACAGCAGGATGAATAAGATGCCAGCAATCGAAACGCCGATTAGATTCAGCCCTATTCTGAAGGCGACTTGCTGTTCGATTGACTTAACGCCGCTAACGCCGGGCTTCCTAGTGCGGGCAAGTTTCCTCAAGAGCGCCTCGGCTTCCGCATTTCGGGGATCGAGTTGGAGGACCATGGTATACATTGCGATAGCCTCATCAATGCGTCCCTGCATGCGGTAAATGTTTGCCAACATGAGGTGAGCTCGGATGTGCCGCCTGTCAATTGAGATAATTTGCCTGCAAATGTTGGCGGCGGTGCGAAACTGGGCGGTAGCGAATGCACGTTCTGCTTCCATGAAGAGCCGAGTAATATCCGAGGATTCGGCATAAGTTTTGCCGTGCTGTTGAGCCCCGTGAGGGGGCGGCGGCTCTCTGCGGGGAGGCACGCGCATCATTTCGGCATCGAGCTGTGCGTCGTAGATAATGCGCCTATCCGGATTGCTGAGCGTTTGATAAGCTTCGGTGATTTCGATGAAAGCGGCCTTCGCCGCCGCTTTGTCTTTCGCAACGTCGGGATGGTACTGGCGGACGAGGTAACGGTAGCGGCGCTTGATTTGTTCGGGCGTCGCCGACCTTGGCACTCCTAGGATTTCGTAGTAATTTCGCTTGCCATGCATAAGAAATCGCTAGTGTTTGAGTATATTTGAATAGTAGCTTGAGTAGAAATTGACCACAATTTTTCCAATATAAGCGGCAACTCCTAGAAACAAGAGCACACTGCCGACAACGGTCAACTGGACGACGGCAACTTGTGCGTCGCTTTCCACATATTCTGCCACCTTCTCGAGCATCGAGTCCACCCTCCCGCTTTGCTCGCCGGTCCTGAGCATTTCCAGCGCGGTGGGAGGTATAACGTACGTGCGCTCAAGCGATTCGAAGAGCGTCCTGCCCTGTCTTAGATTGGGAACCGCCTTATTAAGTTTGGAAGTCAGATAATAATTTCCGGCGGCTTTCGAAGCATGTTCGACGGCTTGCGCCGCTGGTACGCCCGCGGCATAAAGCGCGGCGAGGGCGCGGTAAAATCTTGCGAGAGCCAACATTCTCACAACGGACCCCACCCTAGGAATGGTGAGCTTAAGCACATCAATCATGTACCTAAAGGACACAATTTGGGTGAGGATTCTAGAAGCCACCCAAAGGGCTAGCAAGACGATGATAATCGGGACAAGCAAGTTCAGGCACGATTTAATATATTCCCTAAGGCTTCCAAGAATGAGGATAAGAATGTTGGGAATGAAGATAAGCGCAACAACAAGAATCTTCGGGTAGAAAGTAGCGATGCTGAGCTTTCGACGAACGTTCACCTCGCGCTCCATATATTCGGCGATTCTTTCGAGGATTTTGTCGAGGTTTCCGCTTTCTTCAGCGGCGCGCAGGAGGCTTATATGAAGCTCAGGAAAAACCCACGGATAGCGTGAGAAAGAATCGCTAAGCTTGCCGCCAGATTGGATGAGCGGGAGGACCTCGCGCGCAATTTTTCTTAACACCCAGCTCCCGCCTTGTTTCTGAAGCATGCTAATCGCCTGGACAATCGTCATGCCAGAGTTCACCATTGCGGCGAATTGGCGATAAAACACAGCAAGCTGAATAGGAGACGCACTGGCGAAAATTGGATTAACAAACAATCGAACAAAGAGCGCAAGGGGACTCAAGCCTGCCGCCCTAGGTTCGCTTTCTTTCTGGATATTGAGTATAAAGTAGCCCATTTCACGCAGGCGAGTCGAGGCTTCGCGTTCGTCGTTCGCATCCATAAAGCCGTCAATCGTTTTGCCAGCTTTATCTTTGACTTTGTACTTAAATAATGTCATGGCTCTTCCTCATTATTTGAACAGCCAATCCACCCAGTCAAACATATTGCTATATGTTTGGCTGACAACGCATGCCGAGACGATCCCAAATACAATTAGATTGAAAAGAATGCAAACGTGCAAGCCAGCCCATTTCACCGCGTTCGCGGCCGCCACCGCCGCTTCCTCATAGTGGACAACGACTTTCTCGAGCATATCTACAATTTGCCCAGTTTGTTCACCCATTATCAAGATGCGCTGATGTTTGTCAGTTAAGTAACCAGTTGCGGCGAGGGCTTCGCTTAGCTTCATGCCAGACCGAAGAACGCTGACCTGCTTGCGCAAATCAGATGCGATGACTTCATTCTCGGCGGCCGCGGATGCCGCTTCCCATGCGGTAATGGGGAGAATGCCTGCCTTCAGGAGACGCCAAAGTATCCGCGTGAATCCAGCGATTGAGCGGAGCTTACTTGCGTGGCCGGCGATTGGCACCATTAAAAGCAGGGAGTGTCTAACACGTCTCAGGCCAGGGCGGCGGAGAATAAACAATATACCATAATAGCCGAGAATGATGACCAGCATTATTGGGAGCATGCGCATCCACGTGAAATGCCACCACTTAGCGATTCCCTCGAATACGTTTGTCACCCCTGGGGAGAATATCATTGGGGGAAGCAGGGCAAAAAGAATCAACCCAAAAGCATTTAACCAGCCAAGCCAGCAACCTATTTTGAAATAAAAGTTTACCGCTTTGTTAGCAATCTCATAATCATTAGCAATGTCGCCTACTACGATTGGCAGGAAGCCGCCAAGTTCGCCGGCTGCTACTACGCCGATGACATGTGGTGGGAACGCCTTGGGAAACCCTTCCATTGCTTGGCTAAGCTTTTCGCCGGATTGGACGCGGCTCGCCATTCGCTGAGCAATGAAACGAACGCTTTTCTTCGGGGTTTGATTAGCGATTCTAATAAGAGCTTCGTGAACGCTAACGCCAGCAACTAGAAAAGAAGCTAGACCTCTAAAAAAAACCGCCATCTCAGATGGTGGCGCCGTTGTCCGCCGCCTAGGAAAAGAAGCCAAACTAGCTCTTTGAACCTGCTGAGGCGGTTGCGCCTGCTGGCCTGGCGGTTGGACTATCAGCCTAACTTGAAAGCCCTGAGTGCTCAGACGATGCCGGACCTCTGCTTCGGAAGAGGCATTCATTACACCTCTTAGAATCTTCCCCGACTTATCTGCAACCTCATATCTAAACAGCGGCATCAACGGACCTCCGAAAGCTTGCGCACGCTTTGATTCTTCAACTCCTTGAGGACGTCGTTTGGAGTGCGTCCGTCGGGCAACGCAAGGTCGGGTGCAATTTCCGCAAGCGGCGCCATTACGAACGCCCGCTCAGTCATGCGCGGGTGTGGTATAACAAGCTCGTCCGTGTTCACTCTGACATTATTATATAAAAGAATATCGATGTCTATTATTCTTGGTCCCCATTTGAAATTGCGTACTCTCCCCATCTCCCGCTCAATTTTCAATACGACGTCGAGCAGTTCCTTTGGCGACAGGTCTGTTTCAATGGCGGCGACAGCATTCACGAAGTCTGGCTGGTCTCGAAAGCCGACGGGTGCAGTTAGGTAAAAGGAGGAGACGGCGCGAACTTTCACCTCAGGCTGTGATTCGAGTTTGTTGAGAGCCATACGGATGTTGGCCTCTCTATCGCCAAGGTTCGACCCGAGTCCAAGGAAAACGGTCGCCAAGATTTCCGCTCCTCTCGACTAATCAACAGCAAGATGATATAGTATATCTACTTTCGCGGCAGATAAAAGTATTATAGCGAACAGCAAGTCTAGATGTCCACGAAAAAGAAAGAGCAGGCGGAATCTGCGAAATAATTAATGAAAAGGATAATCATCGGCACAGCTGGACACGTAGACCACGGAAAAACCACGCTCATCAAGGCGCTAACGGGCATAGACACTGACCGCCTCAAAGAAGAGAAAGAGCGCGGGATGACGATTGACCTTGGATTCGCGATGCTCAATCTCCCAAATGGCTTGCGAGTTGGCATCGTTGACGTTCCTGGGCACGAGCGGTTCATCAAGAACATGCTTGCGGGCGCTGGCGGAGTTGACGTTGCGCTCATGGTAATCGCCGCAAATGAATCCGTTATGCCGCAGACCATGGAACACCTCGATATTCTCCGCCTTCTTGATGTGAAGCACGGCGTAATTGCGCTCACAAAGGTTGACCTTGTCGAGCCTGAGTTCCTCGAAATTGTAAAGGAAGACATCTGCAGTCGGCTGGCGAACACTTTTCTCGAAGACGCTCAGATTATACCTGTCTCTGTGATGACCAATGTTGGAATCCCCGAACTTCTTTCAGCGCTGGAGGACGTTTGCAGTCGTGTGCCGCAACGGGATTCCCTTGGTCCGTTTCGCGTGCCTATTGACCGCGTTTTCACAGTAACAGGGTTCGGCACGGTCGTCACGGGGACGCTTGTATCGGGCACGGTTAGGACAGGCGATGCCGCTGAAATTCTCCCAAAGGGAATTAACACAAGGATTCGCGGCATCCAGGTTCACGGACAAAAAGTGGAGGCGGCAGAAGCAGGAAGCAGGGTTGCGCTGAATCTCGCTGGGGTTGAACTTCCGGACATCGAGCGCGGCGACGTTTGCGCGACCCCTGGGATTTTAAAGGCTTCCAAGTTGCTTGACCTAAAGCTGACTCTCCTAAAGAACATCCCAAAGCCGCTTGCAAATAGAGCGCGCGTGAGGTTTCATATTGGAACGGCGGAAGTAATTGGGAGGATTGTTCTTCTTGACCGCGATGAGGTCGGGGCAGGCGAAGAAGCATTCGCCCAGTTTAGAGCGGAGACTCCTGTAGTAGCAATGAAAAATGACCGCTTTGTAATCCGCACTTATTCACCAATGCTTACAATCGGCGGAGGAATTATCATTGAATCGTCAGCACGAAGGCACAAACGCTTTGACGAGTCAGTTATTGCACTGCTTGAAGAAACCAGCTCCGGTACACCATTTGCGACGATTGAGCAAATTCTCAAGCGTGCCGACGCTGGAATAACCCCTGCAGAAATAATTAAGAGTTCTGAACTTACATCTCTAGACATTCAGGAACTGCTAGAAAAACTGAAAGCCGCTGGTCATGTCATTGAGCTTGAAAGCGGACGCCTATTTCATGCCTCGGTCATTGCCTCATATGCCGATAAGATTTACAAATCGCTTGTTGATTACCATTCTCGCCACGCGCTTAAACTAGGAATGCAAAAGGAAGAGCTCCGAAGAACCGCATGTAAACTTCTTGACAACAAAACATTTACGGCTCTTCTCACCAAACTCATGAACGAAGGGAAAATAAATATGTCGGAGGCACTAATCTCGCTGCCCGACTATTCGCCAAAGCTCAACTCCAAACAGCAGGCGGCTTGTGAATTCATTATTTCAGAACTACGGCGCACAGGTTTGAACGCTCCCTCAGACGATGAACTTCTTCAAGGAACTGGACTGCCGATTGTGGAAGCAAAGGAGATAATGGAACTGCTCGTACACCGGGGTGAGGTCATAAAGATTACCGATGGGCTTTACCTTCATCCGTCGGTTGTTAGCCAAGCAGAAAAGCTTATTCGCGAATACCTTGAGAAGAATGGCAAGCTGACTGTTGCCCAAGCGCGTGATATCCTTGGCTCATCGCGGAAGTATATTATTCCGTTAATGGAATACTTTGACAAAAAGCGCATTACGCGCCGCCTTGGCGACGAGAGGATACTTTTAAAGGAAGCGTAGATTCGAATTCTTTCAATTCTTTCTCGGTCTTTGGCGGCTTGATTTTGCCTTCAATAATCGCCTGTTTGAGCTCCTCAATCATATCCATCGTGCCAGGCGGAAGAACTTGTTTTGTATACTTCATTGGGCTCAGGCCGACTCCACCCTCTTTTAACCCCAGGATACGATCGCCTGGCTTAAAAGTATGCATGACAACTGACTTGCAAGTTGAGTAAACAGCATTATCCACGCGCTTCATCATGCTCGTGAGTACTCTTCCTGGCGCAATATAATCCTGGTCTGCATCTACACCAATTGCAAAAAAGCCCTGCCCCTTTAGCTTTGCTGCCTCAATTACACCAAGGCCACAAGACCCAGAAGCATGAAAAACAATATCTGCACCCCTACCGAACTGCGAAAGTGCAAGCTCCTTGCCGCGTGCGGGATCATCCCACCTTCCCGTGTAAGCTGTAAAGACCTTTATGCCCGGGTGCGTAGCCATTGCGCCAGCTTTGTAGCCACACTCAAAGCGCTTTATTAGCGGTACTTCCATTCCACCCACGAACCCAATTTTTCCCGTCTTCGTAACCATTCCTGCCAATGCCCCAGCCAGAAAACAGCCTTCCTCTTCGCGAAACTTGAGCGCTACTGCATTTGAGGTATTAGGTGCATTTCCATCGATGATTGCGAACTTAGTTTTAGGGAATTTTGGCGCAACTTGGGCAAGAGCATCCTCCATTAGGAATCCAACTGCAAAGATTATGTCATACCCTTGTTCTGCGAACTTCCGAAGGTTTGGTGCATAATCAGCTTGTTCCTTTGATTCCAGAAACTTTATTTCTATTCCAAAATCTTTTCCAGCTCTTTGAAGACCTTCCCAAGCCATTGCATTGAATGACATATCGCCAATGCCGCCAACATCAGTAACCACTGCGGCCTTTAGTTTGCCTTCCGAGGGAGCTTGTTTGGGTTTTGAACAACCGGAAACACAAAATAAGAAGAAGAGCAAAATTAGAAGAGGTATAGTGAAAATAGTCCAACGACTCATATATCACCCCGCAAGCCGAATATCCAAATAGAATATTCGACTCGCATCGAGGGCAAACCTTCACTATCCTTTGTGCAGTGATTCGCCATCTGCATCTAAAGCGGCTTCTTTAACAACTTCCGAGAGGGTTGGATGAGCATGAACCGCGCGCCCGATTACGTCAATCGTTGCCTCTGCTTCCATTCCGATTACTACTTCGTGGATTAAATCGGTTGCATGAGGGCCAATCATGTGGCAACCAAGAACCTCACCATATTTAGCATCCGTGATAAACTTGACGAATCCAGTTGTTTCACCTAGCCCCAAAGCTTTTCCGTTCGCTCGGAAGTAAAACTTGCCAACGCGGTAGTTAATCTCTGCGCGCTTGGCTTGGTCTTCAGTCATTCCTACCCCTGCGACTTCAGGATTGGTGTAGACTGCGGAGGGCACCGTGTTGTATTTCATCTTGCTTGACCTGCCCATTATGTTCTCAGCGGCAACGATGCCCTCTTCCGACGCCTTATGTGCAAGCATCATTCCACCAACTGCATCGCCAATCGCATAAATTCGCGGGATGTTGGTCTGCATGCGCTCATCCACTTTAATCCCCTTCTGGTCGAAGGCAACGCCGACCTCCTCCAACCCAAGGTTCTCCGTGATAGGTCGGCGTCCGACTGCTACCAGTAGTTTATCGGCAATAATCTGTTGCTGAGATTCCGAAGAAACAACAGTAGCGAGAACCTGGTTATCCCTTTCCTCTACCTGTGAAACGCGAGAATCGGTAAGGATTCGAATGCCTATCTTTTCTAGGGACTTTCTAAGCTCCTCTGCAACCTCAGAGTCACCACCAGGGAGAATTTGAGGCATCAGCTCTACAATCGTAACCTCCGAGCCGAATTTGCGGAACATATAACCCCATTCAAGGCCTATTGCACCACCGCCAATGATGAGGAGGCTACCAGGAAGTTCGGTAGCCGCAAGGGCGTCATCGCTATCCCAAATGTTCTTGCCTTGCAGACCAGGAATTGGAAGCTGAACAGGCTCAGAGCCGGTTGCGATAATAATACTTTGCCCAGCGATTTTTTCTTTTTTGCCGTCTTCGAATGTTACCTCAACGGTAGTGCGAGAAGCGAGGCGCGCAGTTCCTTTTACCACACGAATGCTATGCTTTTTCATTAGGAAATGCAAGCCAGAAACCAACTGCTTGACGACTTTTTCTCTGCGTTCTACAACCTTTTTGTAATCCAACGAAACCGTGTTCACCGTAAAACCAAACTCTGAACCGCCGCGGAGGGCAAGGTCATAAGCGTTGGCACTCGACAGCATAGCTTTTGTAGGAATGCAGCCCTTGTTTAGGCAGACGCCTCCCAGTTCATTCTTTTCTATAAGAACAACTTTGCCGCCTAGCTGTGCCGCGCGAATTGCCGCTACATATCCACCTGGGCCGCCGCCAATAATTACTACATCAGCTGAAACTGGAAACGGCTGGTTCATCATTTCCTCGACCTGCTGAATTAGATGCTCACTATTTTTCGTTTCCATATCTAGTTGGGGCAAAAATGAAGCGAAAACAGCGGAGGCAGGTTCGCGAACAATGCCGGCGGCAGAAATCCCTTTTATGCTCGTTGTGTATTTTTCCAAATCCTCCATGCCCTCCACCTCCGGTAAGCGTCTTAATGTAATTATGACCCGCTTTGTCGCGGGTCAACCGTCCCGGGCATGTTTTTTAAAATGCCGTCTTACTTTAGCAGAACGGTCCCTTATATGTCAATTGAAGATTCTACCGCCAATTTGCTAATTAATAGTAGTGCAGAGAAAGATTATGGCTAGCCGCAAATCAAGATAAAAACGTATTGCAAAGTTTCAAGCAAAACAAAAATAATATTTCGACCTAGTCAATAAAACTTCATAATGTTTTTAGCGGCTAATTATCAACCTTTCGCACCATATTGTGGCCAGGGACAATTTTACCAAGGATGACGTGGTGCTTTGCTCCAGTTGCGGATGGCACGTTCGAAGGCTGAAGATGGATAGCTTCGCTTGCCAATAAAGCGACTGAGAGGGCTTCCTTTGCCTTGTTATTGATACCAAAGTCTTCATGGGTCATAACTTTTACCCCTCGCAATCCTTCCGCAAGCATTCTCATAAGCGTTGGATTCTCTGCACCCCTACCACCAACAATCAATTCATCTGGCAGTTTTGGAAGCCATTTGTGGTAGCTGTGAATTATGGTACGGGCGACAAATGCTGTAACCGTAGCAACAAGATCCTCAATGGGCAAGCTTCCAAACTCCTTGAGAATTACCCCTGCGAATTCTCGCCCAAAATCGCCTGGGCTTGCAGCCTTTGGAGGACGCTTTTTAAGAAATGGATGGTCTAGAATTCGCCCCAGCATAACCTTGTCAATTTTGCCATTTGCTGCAAGCGTGCCTCCCGCATCATAGCTGAGCTTACCATCCGTTGCTTTGTAGACCACTTCATCTATAAGGGTGCTTCCTGGTCCTGTAACAAATCCGATTACATCATTCAGCCCTGTTCTGCCAGGAAGGTAGGTAATACTGCCCTTGTCTCCTATTTGCTGAACCGCTCTACCTCTATTTGCCATATGAAACAAGATGTAATCTGAATATGCCATTAGTGGTTCGCCCTGGCCCCCAGCCGCCATGTCAGCTGCTTGAAAGTTAGCAACAACAGTAACGCCTGTTCGATTGGCAATCACAGCCGGTTCGCCAATATTCAAAACCGAGACTGCCCACATTCCTCCAATTTCTACTTGCTGAGTCTGATGAATTATGGTTTGGCCATGCGAGCCGATTAAATCAATTTGGGACACTGATAATCCATTTTGCTTTGCTAAATCAACAGCAAACGCGGCAAAAAGCTCTCCAAGTACAAAACTAAGCGCTGAGATTGAATCTATGTTGCCAACCAATGAGTTGGACTGCTGAGAAATGACTTCTCTGATTCGTGCGTGGTAAGGATAGTATTTGTAATCGAGAAATCGAAGCCGAGAGTCTAGCCCAAAACCCTCAATTTCAACAAGCGCGGCGTCTACCCCGGCACCCGATGCGGCCGGCATCAAGCCAATAACCTTAAGTGTATCCTGACCATTTATTTCCATAGCCCACCTCGCATATTGCCCATTGGAGCACCTGGTTTATTGTCTTAATAAGCTTATTTTGGTATAATTCCAGTGGAAAAATTGTGCAATTTTTATCTTTATAGAGAGGTGATGCTATGCCAACGTACGGTTACGAATGCACGAGATGCGGTTACCGATTTGAAGTCTTCCAAAGAATAACCGACGAGCCCATCACCGAATGTGAAAAATGCAATGGTGAAGTTCGCAAGCTCTTCTTTCCGGTAGGCATAGTTTTTAAAGGCACAGGGTTTCATGTCACAGACTACAGGAAACCTGACAAGAAAGATGGTGACGGGCGCAAACCCGAATTTTCTCTCCCGTCAGATACCTCTTCGGAGAAGGCGGAATCTACAACATCCTAACCTTCCCTTATATATTCACCCATTCCAAGAGTTTTCTTTATAAAGGAAGCGGGCACCATGATGCGGCCATCTTGGACAAGCGCTTCCTTTTCCATTATTACTGGCTGAAAGTTAACTATTGCCTCTGCACTACCAAGTTGCAGGGTAATATCGTACTCTGAAGAGAGTGCCCGAACTGTCTTGGACTCGCCATCCCATACGATTGTTCCTTTTACAGCCTCAAAGACGGGCCTTATCGGAACCATCAAAACCTCACCTTGAGGTTGGGGTATCCGAAGCTTATCGCCGATTCTTATGAGGCTTGGGTCTTTTATATCATTTAGACTGATAAGCTTTGCGACTGGCACGTCAAACTCATTGGCGATGCGAATTAAGCTATCGCCTTCTTTTACTATATACTCCGACATAATCTCTTGCTTAGTTTGGAAGGCATCTGTCTTTGCCTTGTCATCAGGTGCTTGAACAGCAATGCCAGGCTCATTGCGAATAGATTCAATTGCGCCGGCAACCGACGACTTAACAATCTGCACTTCGGGTGCACCTTGCGCATCCGGCTCAAGAGATGAGTTTTTCTCGCCATTAAGCTTCTCATGCACAACTTCTGCAACAATCGGTGTTGTTCGTTTATATTCTTCAATGACTGAACTCACCTTAACTACGGGTTCTTTGGCAACATCCGACTTCTTGGGCGAACTCGTAGGGAGCGCGCGAGTAGACGGCGCTACTACTGGAGCACCTTTTGAAGGATTCTTCACTATTACTCGAACCGGCTTTGAGTCTCGGCGATTATCTAAGTTGTCAATGGCCTTGACTTCGATTGTATGCGGACCGTTTGGCACCTCAGTAGTATCCCACTCGTAAGTATACGGCGGGAAGTTCCTCATTGCCTTGACTACTTTGTCAATCGAGATTGTTACATATGGCGGTTGGCCGCTATTGTCGCGGGCCTGTATCTCTATTTTCACCTTCCCCGAAATCGTCTGCCCTTCAGTGGGATTGAGTACAGCCACTTGAGGCGGCTCGGTATCCAGCTCTTTTGACTTATTGGATACCGTAACAACACACGTTGCCATTGCCAAGTACTGCTCGCCAGCGAACATCTGAATATCCAACCTGTGGCTGCCGTCTTTGGTGCGAACTGTATCCCAAAGAAAACCAGCATTACCTTTTGAAACAGGCGGATTGAACGTTCTCTCCGAAATGAATTTGCCGTCCAAATAGACTTTTATGGACGAAACTTGTTGTTTATCATTCGAACGAAACTCTGCCAAAACCTGAACTTTACTGCCAGATATCACTGCGCCGTTTTTAGGTGAAGTAATAACAATTGTAGGAAGGTCCGATTCAGTGCTGTTTTGTGCGAATAAAATAGTCGCAGTAATTAAAAGGAAAAAGACGACACTGAAGGTGATTCTATAGTACGCTCTGTCCATTCAATTACCACCTTCCTGGTGTTCTAAAAGAGCCATGAAAAGCTAGTCCCCGGTGGGCAATCTATCATATTATGACTTCAAAGTCAAGTTGCCCAACTCAAGCTATAGGTTTTTCTCCATAATCCAGAATATTCTGGAAACAACTGCCCCGCCAACTTTCCAATAGAAATAAAGAGGCCCGACGGCGCAAATATGGCATACAGGATATCCCTTCTCCCTCATGTCATCCATGCACCGCAGGAAAAGGACCCCTCCAATTCCACATCCCCTTAGGGACTGCGATGTTCCCATTGGCCCAAACCATCCTGGCCGCACAGCATCATAGGCGGCAAATCCTAGATATCTTTTCTCGCGCTCGGCAACAAAAACGGTCGGCGGCTTTAAATCACATGCAAAAACAACTTGGTGCTGCCAGCCTTGCGACCATCCATCTTCAGCCATCCAAGCAAGAAAAGCTTCTTTTTCGGTTGAATCTAATCGCCGAACAGTAATGCCTTGCTCGGCAATCCGACTTTCAAGCGTCTTATCTGCAAAGGTACGATTTTCAAGAGCCAAATCCATGTTGTAGCTAATTTTCGTTCGCGTAAACCCCCGCCGCAAAAGAAAAGCTATTGCAGGAGTATACGCATTTGCATCTATACCAGGGGTAAAATAATGTGGCCTTGCCCACCCTGCTTCTAATTTTTGAACCCCAAGCTCCTTGAACCGTTTTTCTATCCTGTTTAAAAGCGCTGTGGCAATTCCCTTTCCTCGATATTCGGTTTCCGTCGCCCAAGCCTTCAAGAAGCCCACACGATTATCATCCATAGTTCGAACTACTGCATCCATAAACGCAATGGGCTTATCAGATTCAAAAGCCGCTAGGGAAAGCTCCTGGCTATAGTTCGGGTCACCTAGAACCTTATATCTGAACAAATCAAGAGGCAGCTTATCGCACTCGGCAACGTTCCGCTGATAGATTTCCCATACTTTGGCTACATTATTTTCCGCAATGGGCTGAATTTCCATTTTCAAGAACTTCTCCCAACCTAGTGTGCTCTAAGGATAGCAAAAGTTCGACCAGTGAGAATCCTCGTAAATCCTTGCTTCGATATCTATGCCAAAGAATTCGCCGATTGGCGCAAGGATTTCTGGGTTCTGCTTCCAAACTGTGTGCAACGCATTGCGAACAATCTGCACACCCTCAGGTGTCATTCTTCCAAGCGGCTGGCGGGCGGGACCGGCAGGCATTCCAAGGCCGTTCATGAGAACCTTAATGCCCAGAGGATTGCGGAAACGGTCCTGTACAACCACAACCTCGCCATTGGGCAGGCAACGCTTACTTTCGGCTTTGACTGTTACTATGCCGAAGAGTGGATTCAAAGCATCTCTGAGGGCCGTGGCGGCTTCCAAATTGCCGCTAAGGATATTCGCCACCATTTGTGCGACGGCTTTCGGCGCAACGTTCGAGATAACTGAAATTACGCCTTGAGCCTTTATCGAAGATGACGTCATCATTTTGAAGGTCAAATCATCATCTCCTGAGAGAATGGCAAAATCACCACCAAGAAGCTCTCTTGTTCGCGCCATCCGCTCGAGGTCTCCCGTCGCCTCTTTGACCGCTCGAATATTGGGATACTCATCCGCAAGGATTGCAAGGTCCTCAACCGCAAGCGCGGTGCCAGACCGACCAGGAATAACGTAAGGCACAAAGAATACCTCAGGAAACATTTCCGCTAGCACGCCGTAGTACTCGTTGCGCAGTTCCAACGATGACGGCCCATTGTAGTAACAATCTACGAGAAGAGCTGCTTTAGCGCCATTTTCAAAAGCATGCTCTGTGCTCTCAGCCGCTTCCTGGGTTGAATTGCTTCCTGTGCCCGCAATGACCTGACAGCGGCCCGCACTCATGTCAAGACAAACTTTGATTACAGAATTGTGCTCGTCCCAACTCAGCGTTGGAGACTCGCCTGTTGTCCCAGTCGGAACCAAACCAGTAATCCCTTGCTCTATCTGGAATTGGATATTCTTTTCAAGACCCTCCCAATCAATTTCGCCATCCGCTGTCATCGGAGTAATAAGCGCAGTCCATGCCCCTCGAAAATCCATTGCTACCTCCCAAAGTCAGTTTGGCTTATTGTAAACTGCTATGCTCAATTTGGCAAGCCACCATCTTGTTTGCAAGTTTACAAAACAAAAAAGCCTTTCAGCAAAGGAAAGGCTTATAGGGCATTCAGCTTAATATTTGAAATTGCAAAGAGACGCAAAAGATACTTTGTGTGCAAGGCAAAAATTGCCTCAAAGCCGCATAATAGAGGTAAACTGCAAAGTGTTTAAAGGGGCGCTTTCGCCTAGGTGACTTTTTCTAACCTAATTTTGGTTAGATCCTTTTTATCCATCGTAGCCACACCGATTACTTTGTCGGCACCGCCGTAGTAAACATAATACCGGCCATTCATTGAAATTGCGCCGCATGTAAAAACAACATTCGGAACTAACCCAACTTTCTCATAATCCATTTCAGGGCTTAGGACAGGTTCAGCAGACCTACCTATGACCTTAGAAGGGTCTTCTAGGTCTAGAAGCAGTATTCCGAGCCGATAATTGCGGTTGTGGTCAACGCCATGGTAGAAATTCAGCCAGCCATACTCGGTTTTGATAGGCGGTGCACCAGCGCCAATGCGATTGCAGTCCCACGAATCAGGCTGAACATGCATAAGCACTTTATGGTCATGCCAGTGGATAAGGTCTTCGGAATATGCAATCCAAATATTAGGAAAGATTCGGTGCAGCATTACGTACTTGCCTTTTATCTTTTCAGGAAACAACACAACATCTTTGTTGTCCATATCAGGCAAGATGCAGCCATGCTTTTTGAAGGTCTTAAAATCGGTGGTTGACAAGAGACCCACGCGACAGCGCCAAGGCACAGTGTGAATAGCAGACGGATGAACCTCACAACAGGGATAAACCGAAACACCTGTGTATGTAATGTAGTAGGTGTCATCTATGCGGGTAATCCGAGGGTCCTCAACTCCTAACCGCTCCAGCTCATCGCCGACAGATTCATAAATTGGCATGCTGTGACGCTCAATCACGTCCAAGCCATTTTTGCTAGCGGCATAGCCAAAACGAGACACACCATCCTCACCGATTGCCCGATAGATAATATGGACAGTTCCATTCGATCTTGCGGCTGCACAATTAAAGACTGCTTTATTCTCCCACCAGCGCTCGGTGGGCGTAAGTACGGGATTACCTTCGTAACGCTCTAGCTCCATTGGTAGACCTTAAAACTCTAACTGGTTCTAAAGTTTGTTTTGGAGATTTTTCTTTCATGCGGCAACTGCGCCAGCACAATGCAAACAAGCATTCTTTTCTATCAAAATACTATCACAAAAACACCGAAGTGTCAAGATTCTATAACACTTATGTCACACTTTCGTCTAACTTTGATTCTTTTCCCCTATGAATTGTTCCACGATTTGCTGAACTCTTCATAGTGCTTTCTTATGCTATGCGAAGATTGTCTTATTGGCAAGAGGTTTCAGCAATTTTTTGTAGAATTTTTGATGAAATGATGCACATCAAACCGATGAGTAACCATCTTCTGCGAAAAGTAGCGGTACTTTCAATATTCGGAATAAGCTTGGCAAACCTTAGCAGTGTGAAAGCCGAGTGCTTAGAAGGATTCGTTAAGAGCCCCTGGTTTAATGAACAGGTACGGGAAATACGAAATGACTCAGGAATACGGATGCTCATAAACGCTCCTGCACCCTTCCGCCATGACCTCCCTACTCTAGCTATTTTTTACGGAACACCAAACGGAAATACTATCGAACAAACCTTGGGAACCGCGATGGTAGAATGCCTTGACTGGCGTTTTGATATTCAGCACATCGCCGCACAAACTCGGCTTCTGAGAAGGTTGGACAAGAAAAGGAATATAGTGCTCATATGCATGGAAACCAGCGAGTTGAGCTGGCCTGCTTGGCGCCGGCAACATTCCAACGACACTCAGATTATCCGCAAGACCATTGAAGACGCATTGGGCGAAATCCCTTGCCAAGAGAAAAAAGCAGTGCTAGCCGCCCACAGCGGTGGAGGAAGCATGATTTTCGGCTTCATTGACGCATACAATTCCATTCCATCTTGGGTAAACAGGATTGTCTTCTTGGATGCAAACTATAGCTACTCCGACGACGAACGCCATGGCGACAAACTTTTCGCCTGGCTTCAAGCAAATCCTGGCACCAGTCTAGTAGTAATTGCCTACGACGACCGGCGGATAAGATTCAACGGCAAACTTGTTGTGGGACCTACAGGCGGCACATTTCGTGCATCACATCGAATGCTGGGCTACTTTGAGAAGCTAGTTTCCTTCCGAAGGTTATCGCTAGGCGACTTTGATATATATAGTGCTTTTGTGCCTCGCACTAGTGTGCCCGCTAAACAAAATAGCAACGCATCTTGCATCAGCTTTCTAATCAACCGCAATCCCTTGAATAAGATTCTGCATACAGCGCTAGTTGGCGAGATGAATGGCTATTTGGAAGCACTGACTATAGGCACAATGCTTGAGGAAAAGTGGGGCAAATTCGGCGGCCAACGTGCCTATGTTAAGTGGATTCAACCAACGGCATCAACAAACATACCAAGACGTCCTAGGCATGCCGCAGACGGCACTTCAGTAATGAAAAAAGTTGGCAACACCTCGCTGTCAAATCGAGAAAAGATTATCCTAAAAGAACTCAAGAGCGGCAATATGCCTGAATTTCTAAGGCAATTCAAAACCATTTCTTTTAAGGCAAGGGATGCAAATGGCAAAGAACACTCAATTTGCTTCTACACCATGCCTGACTACTTGGCGGTAGGATCTAATAAAAACTTTGCGCGAGTGCCATTAACGCCAATGTCTGCTCAAGCGATTGCAGACTTTTTTAAATGCTCGCTACCGACTCGCAAGATGGTGGACGAGATTTACCGGCAAGCCGAAGTAAAGCTGGAACCCAAACCGCTTACCGAAAAACGCGAGGCTGTCGAAACCTTTATAAAGCACAACTCAATCATCGAGGAACAACACGAAGGAAAGCCGTTCGGAGCACTCGTTGCGGGCATAAAGAAAGACGTAGTAATCACAAACCTCCCCGAGGGTCGCTTAGACCACGTTGCAATTTACGGTTGGCACAGGCTTGATGGCACACCAATCCAACCGCTATCTACGGTGCATGTTAATTGGTACGTGGATTACAGCCATGGGATTCGCTTGGTTAAACGGACGGTCATCGTAGACGGTAAGCCCTGTGACATCCGCAATGTGCTTCAAGACCCGATTCTCTGTTCATTATTAAGCGACGAAGGACCGATTACAAGACCGTTTTACAGCGCCCAAATTCATTCAAACGTCGAGAAAAGCAAATGATTATCCCCCTATTAAGATAGTACACCCACAAAGCTTTGAAGTTTTCGGTGATAAAACCACCCACTGCAGTTAAGCTCCCTTATACCTCGCTAACCTCAACCACACAACCCGTCTCCAGAGACCTAATCGCAGCATGAATAACCCTTTGGGCGGCTAGTCCGTCGGCGCCAGAACCATCAATATCATCAGGCGATGCTCCCTCAGAAACCTGGTGTAAAAACCGGTGAATACGGTCCCTGAAAGTATCGTTAAAATCTCGGTATCCGCCAAAAATTGGGTTTGTATAGACTTGCTTGATAAGGTCACCAGCGGGATAGAGCGTAACCTCCCGCCACATATCTTCCAGAACAAAACGGCCCTTTACGCCGGCAACTTCACACCGCTCCATCGGGTGGCCTCGAGCAATATCGTAGCTGCTCGTTAGGTGGCCAACTGCGCCGTTTTCGAACTGCATATTAATCGAAGCTGTTGACCAAATTTTCCTGCCGGGGGCTTTCATTGCAAAGCACTGCACGCGAACAATCTCACCACAATAGTAACGCATCATATCAACCGAATGCGGATTTAATGCTTTTATGTGGAAATAAGGCGAATCAAACTCTCCCTGTCTACCAATCCACAGCGCCATGTTAATAAAAAGGAGATCCCCAAGAAGGCCCTCATCTATCCACTGCTTTGCAAGGCGAGCGGCTGGCGTGAAGCGGTGGTTGAAGTTGATGCCAAAGCAAAGATTCAGCTCCTTCGCAGTGCGAACCATTTCTTCTGCTCTTGCTAAATCATTGCAAATTGGCTTCTCGCAGAGTATATGACTGCCCGACTTCAGAGCAAGCATCGCAGGTTCATAATGGTCGCTGCAGTACTCGTATCCGCCTGTTGTTATGCTGCACACATCCGGTCGGCATGCGTCAAGCATTTCCTGGTCATCGGTGTACCATGGAACGCCCAGACGTTCACCTGCCGCCTTCGCTCGTTCGGGGATAATGTCACAGACGCCCACTAGTTCGGCAAGTTCATCGCTTTTATATATGTCGGCATGGAGGTTTCCAATCGGCCCCATGCCAATGGTACAGACGCGCAACATTAGCCTTATGCCCCATTAAGAATTTGCAATTTCCTGTAGAGTTTTGGCTATAATTCCTGCCAACCAAGGAAATTACAGTTTTTCTTGACCCCTTTGCCGCTGAAGCTCCCTAGCCTGAAGCGCCTCAGCTGCTTTGGGTGAACCTATGTACAAGGTATTGTAAGCCTCCTCGCTGGATTTAAACGGCGCTCCGTGTCCATGCCAATTCAAGTTCGTGAAGATTGGATTCCTTCTGCCTGTCTCCTGCTCTCGCTTTTTAATCCATTCCTGCATTCGCGCCTCAAGCATTCGCACAATTTCTGGCTCTTCTTCAGCAATGTTAAAGTTTTCTTCAGGATCCTTGACTAGGTTATACAGCTCAACCTCTGGCTTGAAGTGAAAATCGGGCTCAAGGGCATGGATTAGCTTCCATTCTGGTGTGCGCCATCCATGTTTTCTCATCCATGTAGCCTCTGTGATATAAAACTCGGGCTCTTGTTCGCGAGGTTTGCCCTCAAAAAGCGGAGTTAGACTCCTTCCGTCAAAATTAATATCGGTTTCTATTTCCAACAAATCTAAAATCGTAGGAGCGATATCCTTCATTTGAACATAATCAGAAAAGCGCTTTCCAGCTGGAACTTTGCGAGGGAAAACGAACACCAGCGGAATGTGCAACGTGCAGTCGTAAAGTCCATGGTGGTCAAACCAGCACTCATGGTCGTACAGAGTTTCGCCGTGGTCTGCGTCTATTACAACAAGTGTATTTTCCTTTATCCCCAGGTGCTCAATCGTAGCAAATATGTTCGCAATGCAGGCATCCATATAAGCAATTGCGCCGTCATACTGAGCAATGATGTAGTCTTTATCTGTACATCCCGGAGGAAACCAGCTTGCAAAAAAGTCGCAGAACGGCTTGAACTTCATTACTGGCTCAAGGGATTTATTGTTTGGGTCACATTCGTTTCCGTCGTAGAATATTCTTTCGAAAGGGCGAGGCGGCAAATATGGAGCGTGAGGGTCCATGTGCCTCAAGAAAAGAAAGAAAGGCTTATCTTCTGCCGCAAGACGTTTGAGTTCGGGAATGGCGACATTGTTTAAGTTCTCTGCTTTGTGGCTTCTTCCTTCCTCCCAGGAACCCCAGCCAGGGAAATCCAAATACTTCTGGAACCCTCTAGATGCAGGATTACCGCTAAATCCTACACAAGTTGTGTTGTATCCATTCTCCCCCAGAATCTCAGCCAACGTTTTCAGATGGTTGCCAAGACCCCCTTGATGCCTCAAAGCTACAACGTCAGTACCGAATACATCCATGCCAGTAAACATTGAGGCATATCCTGGCGTTGTCGGGATGTGCGGACTGTAACACTTCTCAAAAACAGCGCCGCCTGCCGCAAACTTATCTATATGCGGAGTTGTTAGCCTAGGATAGCCATACAAACTCATATTATCTGCGCGCAAGCTGTCAATTCCAAATAGAATAAGATTTGGTTTTTTCATGTTTTCTCCTCAACCTACAAGTAAAAGCAATTTTTGGCATTGTCCACTAATACTTTTTTCAAGAATAGCTTTTAATCATAATATTTCCGAACTCCTGCAAACATATTAAAAAACAAAGCTCCAACGGCTTGCGTATTTACAAAGTGGAATTTTCGCAACAAAGACAGCTTTACTAGGCTTGCTAATTTGGTATTTTGCAAAGCACATATAATTGAATATGCTTGCAATGAAAGGACAAATGTTTTGGTATAATAGTATGTTAATATATTGGTTTTTGGATGTCCTGCCGCGGATTTAAAGCCAAACAAATGGACGCAAAGTGGAGGCAAAATTAAATGACCGAAGAGACCTTGGAAAGCAAGACTCGCCTGCAGACCGTTCTCGACACAATACCATCGGGAATAATTATCCTCGAAGGACCTGAGCAACGGGTAACATATATGAACAGGCATGCTCAAGAGTTCTTCCAAGTTCCCCCAGAGATTGGAATGCCCCTACCTGCTTATGCAGTTGCAAATAAACTAATGCATCCAGATGGCAGACCTTATCTCGTAAGCGAACTTCCGATGAGTCGTGCGCTAAATAAAGGTGAAACTGTCTACAATGACGAGCTAGTAATTGAAACACCTTCAGGCAAACGAAACTATCTGCTTTTAAGTGCGGCACCACTCCGCGACCAAGAGGGAAAAGTTGTCGGCGTAGTAGCATCCACCGAAAATATAACGCCCTTGGTAGAAGCTAGAGAAGCACTTAAGCAAGCGTATGAGAGAGAACGGCGAATCTCCGAAACCCTTCAGAGGGCTTTCTTTTCGGAAATTCCGGAGAAGACCGATTCACTTCGCATCGTCAGCGCATACAAGGCGGCTTTAGAAGAAGCCGCAATTGGTGGAGACTTCTACGACGTATTCAAGCCATCTCCCCACATCATCGCAATAGCCATCGGTGACGTGTCGGGAAAAGGGGTCGAAGCGGCCGTGCATACGGCACTAGCAAAATACTCGCTAAGAGCTTATGCTTATCAGGACCCATCACCGTCTTTTGTCATGGAAAGCCTGAATAACGCTGTCTATCATCAAATATCCAAGGAGGCGTTCATAACCTTATTTTACGGGATTGCAGATTTAAAAGAAGGCACAATTCGCTTTGTGACGGCTGGTCACGAACCACCGCTCTTAATAAATAATGAAGTCGAAGAATTAGCACTTACTGGAACAGCTATTGGAATTGCCGAGCATGAGAAATACGAAGAGTGCAAGATACCGTTTAGAAGCGGCAGTCTTCTGCTCTACACGGATGGCGTTACAGAGGCAAGAGGAAAATACGGCTTTTTTGGGCGGGACAAGCTCAAAGAATTTGCCTTATCCCACAAACACGAAGAACCTTCGGCATTTGTGAACTCACTGCTTGAAGAAATCAATAAGTGGTGCGACGGGCACTTAAAAGACGACGTAGCACTGCTGTACGTGAAAGCCACGTCATAGTTCGACGCGAACATGCCCTCCAACAACAAACCCACTCGCTAAGCACAACTGATTCAGCGGCTGTCATCGGCTGACGTATGTAGGGATGAAGGGTGTGAAGGGTTTTTGCACTCCAATCTATTTTT
>JAIMAU010000013.1 GCA_023511795.1 Armatimonadota bacterium
CATTTACATCCGTTTCTTTCAAATTCAACTTCGTTGGTCTAGCAAAGTCTAAGAATTCGGTTGTAATCTTACTCAAAACATTGACTTCATCGATTATAATATCAAGAAATTCCTTTATGGCTGAATGGTCCTCATATTCTTTTCGCAAGAATTGTGCGGCGCCTTTTATAGAGCTTAAAGGATTCCGGAGCTCATGGGCAATCGTTGCAGCTAGCTGGCCCACGGCTGCAAGCTCTAAAATACGCCGCATTTCGTTTTCCATTTCTATTTCTTTTGTTACATCTTCGAATATTAGAACAAGGCCTAGGACTTCGCCAGTATGATCACGTAGTTGGGTGATATTCATATTAATATAGATTACTTCTGCGTCTCCCCTGGTTGGATGATATTCCAATTTGTGCCCAAGGTATCCATGCCCTGAACGAAATACATTCTTAATAATAGAAAGGGTTCGTTCCTTATCGTTTTCCGAAATACCTATATTGTGTACAATTTCTGCAAAGTGTTTTCCAATCACTTGATTTGCAGGTATATCCACAATCTCTTCAGCTGCTTTGTTCCATGTCAATACTCTACCTTCGCTATCAAGTGTTACAACGCCTGCGGCAATACTTCGAAGAATGTTGTCAGTATAGTTTGCAAGAGCACTTGACGTCTCTAGCTCTTTATATAAAGCGGCTGCTTGAGAAGCGATAATCGAGAGTATCCGAACGTTTTCCTCAGTATAAAGATTTGGCGCATGACTGCCGATATTTAGGACGCCAACTACTTCGTCTTGAACAATCAGCGGAATTGACATGAGTGATTTTACTATTCCTGAAAAGACAGCTAGCCTATTAAAACGGTTGTCCTTGCTTATATCTGGGGCAACAATAGCTTTCCTTTCGCTGATTGTCCACCTGCTTAAGGGCGCTTTTTCAAGTGGAACTTCTGTTTCTGATGGCTTGATATCAATACCTCTCCAAGCCTGAAGGATCATTGTTTGCTTTTCATAGTCAATTGTTGATATATATCCCTGGTCATACCAAACTATATCGCGAACTATATCAAGAATCGAATCCAACGCTTCTTTTAGGTTTGCGGCTGTGCTTATGCGCTCTGAAAGTTGGTACAAGGCGGTTAGCTCAAGCACCTTCTGTTCAATCTGTTCTTTATATCTAGTGGTATTTTTAATGATTGTGGCAGCCTGCGAAGAGATTATTGAAAGCAAGCGAATTTTTTGTTTCTCGATTTGCTTATCTTTTTTATTACAAAGCAAAAGTAAGCCTATTACATTGCCCTCTGCAATTAGCGGTATAGCTATAATCCTTGCGAATGAACGTTTTAGTACCTCTGCTAGCCGGTATAAACTCGTTGGCCATCGGTTCCTGTTTTTAGTCAAAATGGTTTTTGGCTCACGCAAACCATGCATCCATGCAATGAAACCTTCGTCTATTGTTTCTGCTATGGTGTTTTGCATTTTCGCAGCTACACCAGATACTGCTTGGATTCTGACCCCATGCCTACGCTCATGTAAAAGTACCATCGCAGACGAGCCGTCAATCATCTGCGTTGCAAGGCGGGCTAGTGAATGGGCCGCATTTTCGAGGCTGTATGCACCACTTAACTCTTTACTTGCTTCGTGCAGAACAGAAAGCTCCTGTACCCTATCTCTTAGGCTAGCGTAAAGTTGGGAGTTTGATATTGCGAGGGCTGCCTGACTTGCAAAAACGCTAAACAGCTTGACATCTTCTTCGGTGAACATTTTAGATGGCGAGATTCGCCGGATGCTTAGCACCCCTAGTATATTTGACCCCTCGTCCCTTAGTGGCACGCATATTGAAGAGGCAATTTCTGGTCGTGGTACAACGTCTGTATTGATGAACCTAGGGTCATCTTGAAGATTAGTTAGTAGCATAGGCTCGCCTGTCAACGCAACTCTGCCAGCGACGCCCTCTCCAATTGCAACCCGAGTTTCTTCAACTATTTGCTCAGACAAGCCAAAGCTCGCTTTGATGACCAGCTCGTCTTTATTTGGGTCTTTGAGCATCAACGAGCATGCCTGTGCATCCATAACGTCAGTAGCCTTCTCTGTTATGAGCTTCAAAAGCTCTTCTATAGAGAGGCTATTGATGGCTTGACTAATCTCGTAAATTGCGGAAACTTCTTGAATGCGCTTTTTTGCCGGGTCAGACATTGTTTTTTCCTTGGGGCTTACAGCCAAATTATATCACAGGGTCATCAGGGCGACAAGTTCTTATAAATCTTGCAAGTACAAAAAGCCATCCCCTTTTAAGAAGATGGCTCCTAATAATACAGCCTAATATTGAAACTTAATACCACCGCCTATTGCAAACACGGTTTTTACATTTTTGGTTTCAATACTTATTATCGGCGATGTTTGTTGGAGGCTTAAGGCGTAGGCTGAAAAAGTGTGGATGTTGAGTCCCAACGTTTATTTACAGTAACTACTTATCGGTAAATTACAAGATCCGAAGGAACTCGACACCTAATGTAAGGATAAACATTACTGTCTGTTTTATAATGACATACTATTCCAGTTGCTATGACATAGTCGCCCACGTTAGGTGGGGTGAAACTACCAGGTGAAAGGTCGGAAGTAGATACCTTGATTCCAACAGCGCCATAAGGTGCTTCAAACATAGAGCCATCATCCAAATAAAAGCCATCCGAAAGGATTCCTGTTACTCGCCCATGAACTTTCATCAGCATTGACGTAACATTTGGCCCCAACCCTATCTTGTTATAAAGAATTCCATACCCAATATTTCTTTGGTTTGTAAGCAGGGGTCTAATGTTAATACCAGAAGATGTTACTGAAACACTAGCATTGGAAATACAAAACTCGCCGGTATCAGTCAAAGATGTCGTGCCAGATACACTTACCTCATCGCCAATTGCTACCGGGAACGAGCCGTTTATGCGAAGTCCTGAACAGCGGTTAGGTTCTTCGACGTAAACACAATCAGCAAAAGAAGCTGTAACAACCTTGCCACTAAGGGAAACCCCGAGGCCTAGTTTTAAAGTTTTAGCCCAGGCAATGCTATTAACAGGCAAGATCAATACTTTTCCCCATTCCGAGTATAAGCTGGTTCTCCCAACATTATCAATTGCTTGAACTCTACACATGTAGGTACCTGGTTCCAAAGGAAAAGACTGCTCCCAAATTGTGGTATTTCCCACCCAAAGGTTGCATATGTGGAAATAACCTGATTTTTCAACTACCACGTCTACTCGGTATCCTGCTAAGCCTGATGCATTATCCGTGGAAGGCGCCCATTGCCATACTGGCGTTGAGTCCAGCGTTGGAGTAATTGTCAAGGGTATACCAGGCTGCGTTGGCGAAGTGGCATCTAGCCAATAAACGAAACCTTCAAAGACTTCAGGGCAAAAGTTGCCTCTGTTATCTACAGTGCGTATTCTTAGGTAGTAATAGCCATCCGAACTTAGCGTGGTCGGAATATACCAGTTCACTCTGCAGTAAGTACCAGAAAAAACTGGTTCTGCATTCGGATTTGTACCGAAATATACATAATAGCCATCAACGCCTGAACTATTGTCTGTTGCACCGTTCCACATAATTAGGGGTGTTTGGAAGCTGTACCAATGGTTGCTTTGAAGAATCTCCTCCCTATCCGAGTTAGAATACACAATGACAGTTACTGGATTAGTTGGAGGTGTTATGTCTGGCTCGGAGCTAACGTTAATATTTACAGTGAAAGTCTCCGATAATCTACTAAGACCAGCTCGGTTCCTGGCTATTACACACCAAGTATGTGCTCCATCACTTAGAGGTGAAAATGGAATACAATGTGTCCATTGTGGTGGAATATTGTCGACACATAGTTGATTATCTATCCATAGTTCGTATTCAACTAATCCGCTGGCATCATCGTTTGAAGGAGCCCATGAAAAAGTTGGGGTTGCTGACGATACAGTTGCTCCATTTGCGGGAGAAATTAAATCAAAATTGCTAGGTGCTAACGAGAACTTATCTAGTACTCGATCGGCTGCATCGATAAAGCTCACAGTAAGTTGGTCTGGTGATATCTCCAAGCGGGTTGAGCCGGCAAAGTCAATATATGCAGGTATAGTACCTGATTCGCCATCGATATTCTCTAATGCTTCCACACCACTATAAGGAGTTTCCCAACCAAAAGGAGCGTAAGAAAGATCATAACTCATTGTCGAATTAATTACATAGAATACTCCATCTTTTACGTAACGGTTGTATACATGTCTATGGCCCTGCAATACAAGCCGAACCCCATATTGAGTGAAGATCTGGTGCAAAGTATCTGCATTTTTTAGAATCCACCAGTTATGTATTTCCTCTAAAGGGCTCATTCCTTTTATAAGATAGTGAATTACCGCAATCTTCCAAGGCTTGTTTGTACTTCCTAAATCTTGCTGTAACCAATCTAACTGCTGGCTGCTGATGGTTCGGTCAATAGACGCAGAATCCAGGACTACAAAGTGCGCAGGTCCATAGTCAAAGGAGTAGTACATTTCAGAGGCACCATTTGTAGGCAATGTCAGTTCTTCCTGCCAAGCCTGAGCGCACGTTATTGCTGATACATTATCATGGTTGCCTGTTGTTAAATAAAGCGCAGGTGACCAAGAGCTAGGATTAAGCAGCCCAAGGAATAATTGCCATTCGAACTTTGCTTCTTCTTTTGTAGGGTTAACTCCGGGTATAAATTGTCCGAGTTCTGTATTGTCGCCTGCTGTCAAAATAATGTCGCCACGTCTTCCCATTACCTGAGCAATTGCATAACTATTAGAGCATTGTTGAAGGTCGCCGATAACGTCAACTGTTACTGTATCGTCAGGAAGTGGAATTCTGAATTCAGAATCCTCGGTAGTTATTAAATTGTTGGGATTGCTAGAATCAATGCATGTCAATCTATAGTGGTAATTCTTTCCAGCTTGAAGTCCGGTTAATACTATCTCATGGCGTGAGAGATTTGTTGAGTTTGCTGTCATACCATATTGGCTTGTTTCGCCATATTCTACTGTTACGTTTGAAGTTCTATTTGTACTTACTACAATTGTTGCGGAGGCAGGCGTAACACATGTTAGATGTCTATAGTTGATTTCCATAGAAGCTGTATTAAGGCGAAAAGGAGTATCGGCGTTAGGCAGAGTTGTTAAATTGCCTTCTCCTGTTATTGTAATTGAACAGGAAGCCGAGCCCCCCCAAGTTAATGGCGATAGTGTTCCTGACGTGGTTGAGAAATATCTAACCCTGTAGCAATTATATGCATTGCCCCCATACCCGTCTTCATATAACCATATGCGGTAAGTTCGACCTGTAGTCAATGTCACTGGAAATGTTAAATCATGGCCTACCCAGTAGCAATTTGAAAACTTTGAACTGGATCGTGGAAAATCAGCAGGGGTGCAAAATACCTCATCGGCAAGAACTGCGCCTGATTGCACATCTTTGATCGCTATGCGACAAGAAGCTGTTGGACTGCCTGCCAATCGCATAAGGAATGATATGCGATTGATGGTAGTGGTATTGGTGGCTACGAACTGTTGACCAAAGCCGGAGTTAGAGCCACTGCCGTATATAAGCTGGTCTGTACAATTTGTATAAACTTGACCATAAAACTGGCCTTGTCCGAAATGTAGCGCAAATATTGGGTCTGCATTCTTATGTAAAACCCAACCGTTCCCGTAATCAGTAAGAACCGACATGTCAGCTTTATCATGGCCTGCAGCATAAGCAAAAGCTACATAATTTTGGCTATTGGCGACGCCTGATTCATAACATATTACTAAATGGTATGCTGTTCCTGCGGTTAACGTATATGCCGGTAGTTGGATAGGTTCAAAAGTGCCACGACCAGCTGGCAAGAATGCGGTTGCAACCGGCACTTGTCCTGTTGAGAGCCAAGATCCCGACGGCAAACCGTTAATGTCTGCTTGCAAACCAACGCGACATATGGGGATGCTACCTTTGCCATCAGTCGAATAAATGTATACTCCGTACAAGGTCTTGCCGTTGAGAGATGGAGGAACCACAAATCGGTAGGATATCTTTTTTGCTGGATTATTAATATAAAGCCTTAATTGTGTAAAAGAAGCGTAATTAATGTTGCAGCCGTATGTGGTCGCAAATACCCTATTTGCAAGAATCAAACAAATAACAACCGCTACCAACCCTAGTTTGGCATTTATATTCCTCATCTTGACAGTCATACAAGTTCTAAACATACTACATTTCAACAGCCTGCTGGAAGTTATTGTTTCATTTTAATTTGCTTCTTCCTTACCGTCAACTAGTAGATATGCTAGTTTACTAAGAATAGCTTGCAAACAACTTGCCCCACCCAGTTTCCATGAACTCACGAATAGCCTTTTTACCCTTTGTCGGATACCAATACCAATCATGGTATATCGTTGACGCAAGAGGAGCCCAAAACACAAGTGGGGAATGTAGAAGTAGCTTTTCTAATGGCTGCAGCCATCCCTTTCTGATAATTTGGTCCCCCAAAATAACCAGGCTTTTCTTTGTTCGGAATCCGAAATTAACACCTGATATATCCTCTCCAACAACCTTAATCTCACTTGGATTGCCGCAACCTAGTCCCATCTCAGTAGCCATTCGTATATATGGAATTTCCATGGGCTCAAAGCCCATCATTTTTGCAGCTATAGCATCGATAGCCACCGAATCTCCGCTCGCTAGGATGAAATTTTGTATTTTGGGTTCCATCGTCCGCGGCCCCGCGCCATCGCCACAAACGGTGCCATCCATTACAGCAAAAACGCCCGGATGCAGTTCTTTTTGCATTATTAGTAGGTCGACGAGCACTTCGTGGATGTACTTGTGCGCATAATGCCGAACTTCCTTCAAAAGACCACCAAACGCATTTTTAATCGCCCCTGTAGTTATGCTATGACCATGCGTCTTTACAGTAGGAAGATGAAGGACATTTTTACCGATAAACATCTTTGGTATTTCAATACCTTTGGGGAAGATTTTGTCCAGCATTAGCAAAGGTGTTTTGAACTCGTATTTAGTCCATTCTACGTCGGTCAGTGGCACAAACTTAAGCCCATACTTGTTCAACACAGGAATCCATTTGTTGTTCTTCGCCCCAAGTCGCGGATTAGTAACGACAGTTTTATTTTCCACGGGGATTAGCTTTGTGGTGTCCCAGCCATCGTGAAGCATTGTTCGAATTACTCCCTCAAGCTGCCAAGGTGCCGTTGAGCATGCGGGAAAGAATTTCGTCCATGACAGGTTTAGCTTGAGCAGGGTATCGTTTTGGCTTGGTAAGTAATCTTTATAACCTGCTAGATGCATTAACTTTTCATAGTCATCAAGTACCGTAGCCGGATTTGTTCTCAACACTGCAACCGTTGACATTATTTTTTCCTCCTGCAAAAGCAAGTGTTTTTAAAAGGATAGCACGTAAATATCGAACAATCTCATCTAATCATATCAAGAGTCTAATTATTGGCTATATTTTCGCTTCGAAAGCCGTTACAGAATAAGCAGGGAAAGTATATGCAAATGAACGCCCTGCATAAATTGAAGAATGGTAGCGAAACCTAATTTCATAAGACTCCTCATTGTTTTCATAAGGAGAGCCGGTGAAATCCTTTATTCGGAAACTACATCCCTCGATTGGAAGGTTTATCGTAGCAGTTAGGTTGGAGTCTGCCCTATTAACTACTACCAGGTTTATGTCTTTTTCAGTCTCACCCCGAAAAGCACAGACGTAAAGCCACGGATGATTCGACTGCGCATCAAGTACGTATTTTAAGGCGCAGTCACGGACAAGCTTAATCCCTAACCCCGTAGGTCGAAGCCTGGGATTAGTGGAAGAATTAGTCATATATGAATACCCAAGTTTATATGGGAAAAAGCCTGTATGATATGCCGCGAAATCCCACCCACCTTTTAGAATTTCGCACTGCGTTATGGCGGCACGCAGTCCATTTATATGGCAAGTTAATAGCGATGGATGAACGCCTGAAAAGTCCCATTCGGTGAGACCGATTTTCTTTCCTGGAAATTTATTACGTAAATATTCACCATACTTGCTTACCAATTCTGGCATCCAAAGCCCTGCATTAATCATAATGTGCAAAGGGCCATTTGATTTATTGGGTTCGCAGTCATAGCTAGTGTAAAAATGAGAGACTATTCCATCGTAGAGATCAGTATTTTCTGCAAGAGCCTTTTCGAAGCCTTTATTGCCAACCATCCCAATCCATGCGTATAATATGCCCCCGGCTTTGCGCACCGGGGCAAAGTGCTTTAATATTTCAATATAGGATTCGCCCGGCATGCAAACACGTATGAATTTCTCTATTGGAGCTTCTGCAAAAAGCGTGCCACGTGAATAAAGGCTCAATCTTATGTAATATAATCGGTCATCTGAAATCGAAGAGTTATTTTCTCCTGCTTCGTCTCGAATTGACCTTTTACCCCAGCCTTCTAGACGGCGCCAATCGAAGGTAACCCTGTTCAATTGGCCAGTAGCAAGGAAGTGAGGATGCTTATCAGTTTCCCATCCATTCACCCATTGATTAAAGTTCCGCCACTGCTGAGTGATTTCGTCCCAATATTCGTAATTGAGCCTGATGCTTCCTGCTGTCTCCTCTTTCGGTAGGTTTGCAAGTTCATAAATAATTTCATTGAACTTCCACCGAAAGCCTAAATAAAGATACTTGCCCGGCCCGAAGTCGAGTTTAAAGTTCATTTTTTCGTTCGAAAGGCAGTCGGGAAGGCCATTCTCAAGTGGATAAACTTCTTTAGCATGTCTGGCATCCCAAAGTGCCTCACCACTCCCTATTTGTATATATGATTTGCCATCATACCACCAGCCTTCGGTAAGAGATTGAGGTAGAGAAACCTCGTTGCCCGCTTCGTAAATGGCTCTAAGACCAACTGTACCATCAGGTTTTCTGTAGTTGTTGTTAAACCTCACCCACTCTACTGCATGCTCAGCATCCCATTTGGAGTTGCGTTCCCCCATGCAGTTCAAAATACAAATAAAAAGGGGGTCTTTCGTGCAAGCAGTATAAAAACTTGAACAAAGAAACGATTTTGCATTTCCAACTCCTTCGCTTGCATACCAGTAATTACGATTCGGGTTTGCCTGCCATGTCATTTCGCCGTCCCAATCTTTTTCGGTACACCGGTATCCATATCGGTAGGTGTTGAATTTAAGTGTTCGCTCTAGATCAAAAGCTTTAGCAGGCCAGTCAATTCCTGGGTGCGAGGTATTTATTCCAAAGCAGTCAAAGTTTACCGTGGATAAAACTTTGTCGGTAATATTAATAGTTGGCTGAATCTGGGTGATTAAGTCTTCTGAGTTGGTAGAAATTCGTATATCTCCAATTTCCAACGACCCACCAAGGTTGACTCCAATGGTACTAAAGCCGCCAATCTCAACCCTGGAAATCATTCCTTCGCCCATGTCTACACCGTCAAGACAGTATATCTTTGCGTTCTCAACATAAAACTTTACAAATCCTTCGTCACCTTTTCTGAAACCAATGATATAGCGATATTTCTGTCCTGGCCACCATGGATATCCCGTAAGATGGGTCCTTGTGTAGGTGCTTGATTGCGGTTGGCTTGCAAGTTCTACTAGCTTTGATTCACGCAATCGCATCTCTAATTGGTTTTTTTCATCATCACCAACCAAAGCAAAAGGTCTTGCCCAATTGCAATCTGGCCTTGCGTTCAAAATTCGAATAGAAAATGCAACCCATATCTCTTCTACAGGCTTTGCAAGAGTAAAGCGAAGGAATGCGGCGCTCTCGGAATATGGAATGTCAACTTTAAATGTTCGGCCATTAGGAACCAAGTCGGATTGTATAATGGAGAGGCTTCCCCCACCTGCTTCGTGTGCAGACCAACCTGGGTGGTATTTAATAACTTCAGCAACTCTAGAGGCACCGCCAATATCCAATACTTCAATGGCAGCAAGCATTTCTGAAGGCGCGGTAAATAGTATCGTTAGGTACAAAAGCAGCAGGATTTTTATATATGTGTTCCGCACCTTTTTAGTGCGCGTTTTCACCAACACATTATTCATGGAGCGTCCTTGGAGTCAACAGGCGGTTGCAGTTTGCTTTCAATTTTTGCAGTTGGTGAATGAAGACTCCTTTCATATACCTCTTGATAAAGTGCTAGGGTTTTTTGAGTAACGCTGTCGTAATTGTATTCCTTTACACCGAGGGCTTTTGCCTTTTCACCCAAATTCCGGGCTAGCTCAGAGTCTTTGACAATCTTGTCAAGCGCTTCGCAAAGGCTTTCGACATTCTCGCTCTCAAAAATTATGCCTGAGTCTTGAACAACCTCTTTGTTTGCAGGGATATTGCTTGCAATGACGCAGTTCCCATATGCCACAGCCTCTAGTAGGGTTACTGGCAATCCTTCGATAGTGGAAGGGTGGACGTAGCAGTAGGCATTTGAATAAAGTTCTTGCAGAGTTTCGCCATAAACATAGCCAGTAAATATCACATTGTCTCCAGCCATCCGATGAAGGCTTTCAACATAGTCATCCGAGTGACTTGATCCGCCTGCAACAACAAGCTTCAATTTTGCTCCCAGGCGCTTGTGAGCTTCCAAAAGGAAATGGCAGCCCTTCTCTGGAACAAGTCTTGCAACAAACAGTATGTAATCTCTTTCGCCAAGTCCGTATCCGCGTATCTTATTTGGTGGCCTAATTATGGGATCTGTAACGGCACTCGGAATGTAATTAACAGTCTTTCCGTACTTATACTCCAGATATTTTTTGAGATACTTGGAGACAACGATTGTTGCATGTGGAAAAACCACTGAGGCATACTCACCAAATTTTAGGAATAGCTTGGCTTTGCTCCCCCACTTTTCGCGCTGCCAATCAAGGCCGTGTACGGTTACTACAGTTCGTTTCCCAACTAGACGAGGAAAGGCAGATAAAGTCGAAGGCCCAATGGCATGGTAATGCACAATATCGTAATCCTCAAGTAGAAGATGCATAGTTGCCATAAATGTATGTGTGATAGCATCTAAGTTTTTTGTGGCTATTGTGGGGAGTTTCTTTAGCCGCACCCCTTTGTAGTATTGTTCGTTTGTTGTAGTATAGTAAGGTCGGCAGTACACGGTCACTTCGTGTCCCAGATTAACCATGCGAGTGGAAATTTCTTCGACGTGATGTTCGATTCCACCCCATGTAGCCGGTATGCCTTTTGTCCCAAGCATTGCAATCTTCATTAAGACTATCCTGAAAACCAAGGTTTTCTAATTTCTACACTTCTTATTGGATACCTGCAACCCGCCGGTAAATATCGAGCGTGCCGCTGTAAAAAGCGTCGGGAGAGAAATGCTCTTCCATTTTGCGACGTCCCGCCAGCCCCATTTCTACCCTTCGTTTTTCGTCGGAAAGAAGCTCTAAAATCTTATCTGCCAATTCAGCGTAATTCCCTGGCTCGAAAAGATATCCGTCTACGCCTTCGCAAATCAATTCAGGAATACCGCCAATTCGCGAGCCAATTACTGGCTTTCCGCATGCAAAACCTTCTAATACAGTCCTTGGGCAGTTCTCATACCACTCAGACGGGACTACAACAGCCAGTGAATCTTCTATTAGATTAATTAGGTCCTTGCCAGCCTTAAAACCAGCTAGAACGATATTATTAATATTTTCCTGCTCAATCATAGATTCTATTTCTGCTCTAGCTTCACCTTCGCCAGCGAAGCAGAACCTGACGTTGGGTAGTTTTGCCGCCGCCTTTGCTAACGTAAGTACTCCTTTTTCCTTTGTGAGCCTCCCCATATAAAGAATATGCCCACCATTTTTTGATGGTTTGAATTGCGACAACTCGACGGCAACATGTTGGGTGATAATTTTGTCTGCGGGTACTCCAGACTTTATCATCTTTTCGCGCAGGAAATCGCTTGGTGAGATAAATAAGTCTACACAATTGTAAACCTTGAGTATTCTATGTACATAAGCTTCCAAACAGCAAATTAGGCTGTAAACAAGCGAGTCTTTTACACATCGACATCTAATAGCATTATAGAACCTTCCGCCAATACATTTGTCGCAAACTTTGTCCCTAACAAACATCCGAATAGCTGGACATATTAGTTTATAATCATGCAGAGACATGACAATTGGTATATTGTGCTTTTTAAGCGCATGAATTATGGAAGGTGAAAGCTGATGGTAAATATTATGTAAATGCGCTATGTCCGGCTTTGTGTCTTTTATCAGAAGTTCTATTCGTTTTCTAGCTTCGAATGAATATATAATCCTGAATGCTTCCTCTATTTTGCGTTTTAAGCCATACGCTGTTCCTTCTGAATATTCAACGTTTGGCATGAAGTACTTAGAATATGGCGATTGCCAGTTGTCAGGGTGTTCCATAGAAAAAATTATGACCGTATGGCCAGCTTCTTCGAAGCGGCGAGTCATGTCGTAAACCATCCATTCGGGACCGCCCACAGGACGGTAAAACTTGTTGCAAAGCAGGATTCTCATATTACCTTACACCTTTGGCTCTTTCCCACATTCGGAGGTATCTCTCAGCTACGTCATTTATATCGCAGTTCTCAGCGATAAAGTTCCTGCAGGCGTTACTCATGCCTTGTAAGTCGTCGAAGTCAACTGCCTGAATCAAAGTCTCTGCTAGATTTTCAAATGATTGAGCTATAAAGCCCGTCTTGCCGTGAATTACTACCTCGTCAACACCGCCAGCGGCTGTCGAAATGACTGGCGTTCCCTTACTCATTGCTTCAAGCCACGTAAGAGGTGGAGCAACTATTACGTCGGTTCTAAGTAGGGGCGAATACAAATAGTCTGCGGTTTCCAGAAGTTCTGAAAAGTGTTCAATATCTGTTTCTATTAGGATTCCTTCGCATTCAAGGTGCTTGTATTCAAGCCGAAAGCTTCGAGGCTTGAATGCGAAAATAAAGCGACAGTTTGGTCTCACAGCAACTACTTTCTTGGCAACTTCTACGGCGGCTAGAAAGTCAGCTTCTTGTATTTGTTGGATGAATCCAGTCCAAAGGATGAAACGGTCATTGGCTGGCACGTCATATTCTTTACGAATAATGGCTTTCTTTTCCTTGCTTAGTTCATCCTTGCTTATTTGAACTCCCCATCTGATTACCTCTATCTTTTGTGTGCTTATCCCTAATTGTAAGAGTTTTGATGCATATGCTTGGGAGTATGGGATTATTCTATCAAGTTTGCTCATGCAAAAACGAAGGTACTTATCGTAAAACCGTCCCCTTGGAGCATAAGCCATCGCCGAATGAGTAACCATTACGTCATTGAGTGCGCCTTTTATTAGGGGCATTGAAGGACCCATGTTATCCATGAAATGGATAATGTCTACCTTTTTCTCACGAACAAGCCGACGTAGCCTTGGTAGCCATAGCATCGTTGTCAGCAGAAGTTCGGCAATTTCTCGTGGGGGTGAATGTTTGTGCTGATAGTCCATGAGGATACCACTGCCTGCAAAAAACCGCCTGCGGTTACCTAAATGGAGCAGCCGTGGTGCGCTGTGGTATGTGACTGGACAGCTATTAATCATTACTTTCTCGCTACCCTCGCGATCGTTGACTGAAAATACGTCGATACTTTCGCACCGACTAGCCAAGAGCGGTATTAGGCGCGTGAAAAAGTTCTTGTCCCCGGCAACAATCCAAGGAAAGAACCCAACGCCTATTAGAACCAATCTCATTCTGCCACTCCTTTACCTGGAAGTGGACACCCGAGAACTTTGAGGTAAGTCTCGTAAGTTTTTGCTGCGATATTCGTCCAGGAGTAAGTTGTCTCGTTGAGATAGTCTATGTACGCCGACATCTTGGCTTGCAGCTCGCTGTCCCGAAGTATTCGAACTAGCGCATCAGCAATTGCCTTTGGGTCGCCAGGCGGTACTAGAAAGCCTGATTTTCCTTCCTCTATAACATCCGGCAAACCACCAACAGTTGTTGCAACAACAGGTTTTCCGAATGTATAAGCGACTTGAAGCACGCCACTTTGATATACGCCTAGATAAGGCAAGCACACGACGTCAGCAGATAAGAATAATTGCTTTACCTCCTCCATTGGAATATGTTTTGGCATAGTTAGCGTTTTGTTTGAGATTCCTGTGCTTTCTATTAAGGACACATAATCGTCCCAATTAATCTTATGTGGGAGCCCTGCGATTATGAGATAAGCATTGGGAATATTTTTTAAAACCTGAGGGAATGCTTGAATCAGGTGAGGGACTCCTTTGCGTTCTGTGATGACGCCGAAATACAGAACAACTTTTGCATCCAATGGTATGCCGAGACTTCTTCTTGCATCTTCTAAACTTTTTACATTGTCATGAAAAACTGAAAAATTGCCCATTGGTACAACGGATATCTTTTTTTCGGGAATGCAAAGCAGGTCTTTTAGAAGCCGTTTGCAGTAGTCATCGTGTGCGATTACGTGGCTTAGAGGTTTGTAAAGTGCTTTCATTATATATTTATGGAACGGTTTAGCATTATGTGGAAGAACATCGTGGGCTGTTACAATTACTTTCGCGGTAGACTTTGCAAGAAGCCTGAAGAAAACTAAATCAAATGGCCAATAGAAATACATCTGATAGTGCACAATATCAGGACGGTTCTTGCGGATATAGCTCAAGAGTTTGAGTGCTTCGATAGGGTAATTGCGTGTACGCGTAAACATTGTTTCTACGTTAAAAAGCCGTTCTTTATCCGCCGTTTCAAAGTTCGGCTTTGTCGCCATAGTGACATCTGCATAATCAGATAATGAATTGCATAGCAAGTACGTATAATGGTTGATGCCTCGAACGCCCCTTGGTTCTACCATTAAAACTTTTATGCGATTGCCATTTCTAACGCTCATTTTTTCCTACTCCAATAGCTCATCATATATGTTTAGAAGACGTTGTGCGATGATATCCCAGTCATACTTTTCCTCTACTAATTTTCGTCCGTTTTGAATTAGTTTATCTTGCAATGATTGATCATTGAGAATG
Source organism: Armatimonadota bacterium (assembly GCA_023511795.1). Lineage (NCBI taxonomy): Bacteria > Bacillati > Armatimonadota > Armatimonadota bacterium. Next base: position 15,001 of record JAIMAU010000013.1, read on the forward strand.
CGAATAACATTTTCTGCAAACGTTTTTGGCGTGTCGGCAATTAATATATTTTCGCCGTTAGTAACATCTAAGCCCTCGCAGCCTATCGTAGTTGATACTACCGGCACACCAAATGCCATGGATTCTAATATCTTGAGTCTTGTACCTCCCCCAGAACGCAGAGGAACGACTGAAACTGCAGATCTTTCGTAGAAAGGTCTTACTTCGGGCACATTGCTGAACAACGCAACGCCGTCCACACATGCGAGGGCTTGTACTCTTGATGTTGGCGCACGACCTACTATGTTGAGCTTGATTTCTCTATCCTGGGCTCTTATTAATGGGAAGATCTTTTTAACAAAGTATTCTGCACCATCAATGTTCGGCGGATAACAAAGACTCCCAATCATCAGCAATTGTTTTTCCTTACTAGGGACTACAGGTGTTAAGAGTTTTGAATCTACTCCATTTGGCACTACCTCAACATCTACCATTGGTGCCATTTTTTTAGCAATCTTTGCTTCAATTTCCGACATGGCAATACACTTATCCATGCGACGCATAGACCGAGGTTCGAACGATTTCATAACCACCCAATCAATTAAATAGCGAATTTTGTTTTGACCTATTGGTTCAAGGAAGAATTGGCGCTTTATTCTGACTGATTCTATGTCTATTAATGTCAAAACCTTTTTGTGGGCCGAGTTTTTGGGTGTGCAGTGCGCATATTCTGACATATAAACATGCTCGGCTTGAATGATGTCGAAGTCTTTTTTGGACGTTAGTTCGCGGACTTTCGCTTCAAGGACAGGCACGAAATGGTATGATTCGCAAAGTGGCCTCCAACGCGCCAAGTTGCTGATAAAGCGCCGCATTAGAACAGGAGCTCTAAACTTGGGCGCATGAACAACATGGACGCCTTTGCAGTATTTGCGCATCTCTTGAACGCCAATTTCTTCCTCTTCCTTTCCATGCAGAAAGGTAGCTAAATAAACATTGTGGTGTTGTGCTATTCGCTTTATAAGATTATATTGTCTGAGTTGGTCGCCACCTCTTACGGGGTAAGGCATCTCAGCCGAAATTATCAAGATTTCAGCCATGGCAACTTGCCTTTCTTAGCAAATAAACGTTTGTTTCTGCAATTGGGCCGAGAATCGGAAACACAGCCGCTATGTATAGCCCAGCTTCAGCTGCTTCCTTCTTTACCTGCTCGTATGCCGCCGGGTTCCACGGTGCATGGGGCTGTTTGAACAAGTATTTTATCCGCCTTTTTATTCCTGATATTGACCTTGGATTGCAATGGGAAACAATTACTGCTAATCGGCTTACGCGCGCCATTTCCTTGAGCACATTGACTCGAATATTAGGAGGCAGGTGGTTCATTAGCCGAATCGAGGTTACTGCATCAAACTCTTCATCTTTATATGGCAGTTTCTCCGCATCAGCCTCATCGAGTGATTCAAGGTTTCCGAACTTCTCAAGAGCCTTTTGTGCCAGATTGAGCATCCCTGTCGAAATGTCGGCACCGACTGTGCGGTATCCTAGTTGAAGAAGCAAAGCAGTTATGCGGCCAGTGCCGCAGGGTATATCGAGCACTCGACTTCCCGGTGGAACAACTGCTAGGGCACGGCAAACAGCGCGCTTCTCCAGCCAGTCTGTTATACGTCCTTTCAGGCTTTTGAACCGCGCCCTATCATATGTCATTACCTCTTTTTCATCTTGGTAGGCGGTCTTGGCGCGATATCCAGCCGAATTAGAACTGTTTTTTTCCATATACCTCACCAAATCCTTTAACACTCAAGAGCGGCACGTATAAGAAGCCACATCTGGTCTATTCTAGATTTTGCCTTACTGCGTTCACTGCTTCGTAGAATAAAAATCACAACCCACTTTGCCAACCTAATACCTGCCACTAACGCAATAGCAAGTCTCAATATCAAAGCTGAAAAAAATCCATAGTGTTTGTGAATTAGCCGGCATTTGCTTCGGTATTTTTGTGCAAGCATCCTTGATGATGACTGCTTTGTACTTTGGCCACCATAGTGGACTACCTCAGCTTCCGCTATATAGTAGAGTTTCCAGCCCGCCTTACGAATCCTCATTGCCCAATCAATATCCTCTGCATACACAAAAAACCTTGGGTCTTGGAGGCCTATTTTCTCCATTACCTCCCGCCTAACGATAAAAGAAGATCCCCATAAGATGCATTGAACTTCTTGGCTGGTGTTATAATCAATGGGTTTTCCAAACCTATCCTTTTGCAAGGCTTCCGCTGCATTGCCGAACAAAGGTGCCAAAGCCTCTACAAGTTCAGTCTTAAGCGATGGAATACTGCCGCAAAATTGGGGATGCTCGCCTCCATCCGGTAGGACTAGTTTTGGCGTAGCTCCACCAACGTCCGGATGTTCATCCATAAACCGCACCATGATTTCTAGTGCTCCCGGTCGGACAATTGTGTCGCTATTGAGAGCAAGCACATATCTTCCGGTGCTTTTCGCTAGGCCTTGATTTGTGGCGGCAGCGAGTCCTTTGTTTTCGTTGTTGACGATTAGATTCACATTGGGGAACTCATGGCGAATCATATCAACACTGCCATCCGACGAATTGTTGTCGACAACCCAGACTTCAAAGCGAATGCCATAAGAACCGTCGAAAATTGACTGCAAACACTGCCGAGTTAAATCCTTTGTGTTGAAACTTACAATTGTTATTGAAAGGTCAAGAGTCTCCGCAGTCATTTTTGCTTTCATTATGAAGTGTCCACCTGGTAGCGCTAGAATACAAAACTATCTGAAAAGACCGCGCTGTTCTAACTCCGAAGTTGCCGCCGCCAGCAAATCTTTTGATTCCTCGCTCATTGCCCAATTAAGAAATTCTGTAATCCCATCCTCAAAAGAAATTTTAGGCTTATAACCCAATAGCTTTCGGGCCTTTTTCAAATCAGCATAGCAATGGCGTATATCACCAACTCTGTACTTCCCAATGACCTGGGGCTCCAACGAAGCGCCCATTACACGAATCATTACGCGTGCAGCGTCAATTATGGAAAGCGCCGTTCCACTTCCTACATTTACAATTTGATAATCGGCATTTTCGTTGGTCATCGCTAGCATGCATGCTTGAACAACGTCGTCTACATGGACGAAATCTCTGCTTTCCAAGCCATCTTCATAAATTAAAGGTGGTTCCCCATTTTTAATACGCGATGCGAATATTGAAATAATCCCAGTATATGGGTTTATAAGTGATTGGCCAGCACCATAAACATTAAAAAAACGCAATGCAACTACTGGGATGCTGTAAGCACGTCCTACACAGATGCAAAGTTCCTCTTGGTCTCTTTTAGAGATAGCATAAACTGAACCTGGGCGAAGCGGCTTATCCTCGTCCGTTGGCATTGGCTCTGTAGTATGACCGCAGGATGGGCATTTAACTTCCCATTCGCCCACTGCCAACTGCTCTTCTTTTCGGAGGTCGGGATAAACTGGCCCACATAGCGGGCATAGGCTCTTGCCCTCACCATAAACAGCTCTTGAGGAGGCAAGAACAATACGCCTGACACTTCCGCGTTCGGCTGCCAATATGTCGAGCAACTGGGCCGTGCCGCCAACATTGCAGTCAATATATTCCTTTATTTTATACATCGATTGCCCCACGCCTGTTTGAGCTGCGAAGTGGAAAACAATTTCTACGTCCTCAAGCGCACGCCGCACTATATCAGCATTGCGAACGTCTCCGTAGATGAACTCCACTTCTTCTGGCAAAATTCGGCCAGGGTCTGGATTTTCTCCATGAACCTGGGCAGTCAGGTTGTCAAGCACACGAACAGTATGTGAATTGGATAGCAGTGCCTTTACCAACCGCCTACCTATAAAGCCCGCTCCTCCGGTTACCAAGACTTTCATGTTATATCTCCTCCCAATAAAGCTGTCCTTCCACGTAGATTTTGTATATCTCTGAGGGCGTTGACATCAGTGCTCCTCTTTTTGTTATGAAACCAAGAAACCTCTCAGCGGTTGCACGGCACTGTTCAATCTTGCTCGCCCTGAGAAGCACAAAACATGGCCACATTTTCCCCTCTGCTTCCATTTGTCGCCAAGTTCTCTTTAGATCCCATAAGCTATTGGCATCAAGCACCAACCCATCTTCAAAGCGCATAAGGTCTGTCATACCCAAGGGTATCTCTAGGACACGAGAATCACCAGGCGACTTTGAGTCATCATACGAATGAAAGTATGGCTTCAACGGAGCTTCGTTCCAATTATTGTGCGAAAACTTAACATATTTCCCAACGTTGTTCATGCTTATGACCAGGCCCTGGTTTTCGGCAATCGGCGTAATCCACTCGTTCATGCCAAAGTAGCCAATCATCTGAGATTTAACGTCAAAGCCATGAGAACACAGAAGTTCGGTATGTTCAGTGATAACCCTTTCCATATGCCTCGAATAATAATAATAATAACAGCTTCCATCCGGCTCCTCTTCATGAGGATGCAAACCGACTTCTCCTCCGCCATCCTGCACTTTTTTCCACAGATTAAGATATTCGCTGTCAGTAAAAAATGGATTGCCGTAGTTTCGCCTCATAAATGGGGATGTGTGGATGAAAAATACTCCTTTTCCTCCACAAGTTTTTAGTACAAAATCGACTGTCAAAGAAACCAATCTTTGACTTTGGGCATGGTCGTAAGTGCACAATCCTTCATATGGCTGATAACCGGGGAAATCACATTCCACCGCAAGGATTACTCGCCTCTTGCCCTTCATGAGTTTTCCTCCGCTTCAATAGGAACAACTAAAATCCGTTGCGTACAAATTCCGCCACGCTGCCATAAAGCTTTGAGTGTGACGTCGAATGCCAGGCGTCCATCCTGAAGCTCGACCGCTGATGCACCTAGACCGTAACTCCCCGGCAAAAAACGGACTTCATAGTACCTGCCACTCTGAGTTTTCACTTTGACGGAAGTGATTGTTTCGCCAATTTTCTCACTTTCTATTAAATTAACCACCGGTGAAGGGAATCTTAGTATTGGCATAAACACTCGCTTAACATTTGCCGTATATGTAAAGGATTTCAACGACACCACGTACTCTTCTGCCACCTGGTCAACTGAAAAAGCGAAGCCTTCCAGAGAATTTCCTGGACTTAAAAGAAGTCTGCGTACAGGACCTTCGTGTGGTACCGGTATATTATGAACGCTAGGTTTTTCTACAAGCTTCTTAAGGCGCTTGGCTACTGAGATGGGGAGCTTCTTCCATATTCTTTTCCTGATGGCGTGCGCCAGCACATTCTTCAATTTCTGTACGCGATTGCTCTTTTTGGCATTGCTATAGACTGATACCTCTGCATAAAAGCTTACTTGGGAGTCGCAACTTAAATGTGCATTATCTTTGCGGGCCTCAAGCGAAACACCAGATGCTTCAAGCATTGCCAAGCAGCCATTGATTAAAGCCCAGGTTACCATTGCCGACTCGCCACCCATGTCGGTATAGGTGCCGTCCAAACGTATTGGATATGTTTCCGAAATTCCACCAGTGCTTCTATTCTGAAATCTTAAACATTGTGCGAGTACATACTGAGCAACTTTGAACCAAAATTCGTCTCCAGTATAGCGATAAAGTCGAAGGTAAAATTCGGCAGCTAATGCGGTATTCCAAGGCGATGCGTGGGGGCTGAAAGACTCCGCCATAGGATCTATAAGACCTAATATCTCGTTTGGTCCCGGCGTCCACCAAAAATGCCAGGTAAGCAGGTAATAGCCTAGTGCTGTTGCAGTTTCAAGATAATTGCGGTCGCCAGTTACCTCGAACAAATCTAGGTTTGCATTTCCAAGTGAACAACCAGAAGTCGAGTCAGATTCATAATCTCCAGCATCCCTGAGGTCGCCATAACCTCGGAATCCGTAATATGGCGGACGAGGGTTAACTGCCTCTACAGCCCTCTTAGCTGCTTCAAGATAATGCTCATCATCAAGAAACTTATATCCTGCACATAATGTTCTTATAGCTTCGCCTGCGCCGCCGACAGCCCTGCTTTTAGGTCCTGTTAGGCATCGGCCTCGCATGCTATTGAAATCGATAAATGTTGGGACATTAAATGGAAATCCTCCATCTGGAAGTTGAATTGCTAGGAACCAGTTTAACCCAGAGCGAATCCGTTCGCATGCGTTCGATCTGCCCACTTTCATACAGTATTCGATTAGACCTCTAAGTGTATAAGCCATTCCCCCGGGCCAGCCGCAATATCCCGTACCATAGCCAGTCGTATACTTAAGCTTGCTCATGTCACCATTTGGCACAAGTGCGTTGTGCCAAACGCGCACATCTCCTAGTTCAACTAGTCGAACAGATGCCTCATCACTTAATAACTTATCTGCTATTTTCTCCCATCTCTCGAGACGCCATTCGTCAGCGCGCGCCAATGATGCCAGCCGACATGCTTCAAAGCTGGGATAGCTATAAATCGGATCCCCAAAATCTGAAGGCGCAAAAGTCAAAAGAGTATCCGCGTGAACACAATTTCCAGCGTCGAATGCACGGTCATAGAAACCAATTGCCATATGAATTGCATCCGATAGGTCTTTTAGTCGGGGTTCATTGCGTAAGTGCCTAGAAATGTACCGGCGGACTAATTCCATCCAGCTATCAGCGCTAATTTCTTGCACGGGAGGAACCTGTGCATTGGATATAAAATCTTCTTCCCTCTCCCATGGACCAACAAATCCTCTCGATTTGCTTCTTAATAAATGCTTTACATCATTTCTGTACTCGAAGGTAACATCGTCTTCCGTTGAGGATACGCACAGCGACAATGGACGCCCCTCGCTTAAAGGCTCAAAAACCAGACCGATTGCTCCTTTTTCATATTGAAAGATTGCCATGGGGAGGTTTGCATAGATAGTCGAGCGATATGTCCGAGAGTTTTCGACGGCGTTATAAATCCTAAAATAGGCATAATTTTCACCAGAGTAGCCCTTTGCCGAATAAGTAGATGATGTGTTAGGGAGAAGTGAGGTGTCATACCACATTCCACCAACTAAGCTGTATACTGGCTTTGATGGAAGCAATCTTTTGTAAATTGAGGACTTTGCCGACATAGTTTTCCTTATTTAACCAAGTACTTGATCGAACAGCCTAGCTGTTTTCTCACGCATTATTGCACTGTCTAGCACTTCGGTTGCTCGGCATCTAGCACGTCTGCCGTATTCTTCGCGTTTTCTTTCGTCAAGTATGAGTTCTTTTAGGTTTTTGTATAGCCCTTGATAGTCTGCAGGCGCAAAGTACAATGCGTCACCCCCCATTAACTCTGGAAGGCCTCCTGTGTATGAGAGCAATAGAGGCCTACCACATGCAGCAGCTTCATGTGTTACGTTTGATGTTTGTTCATACGCTTGAAATATTGGAATACTTGGGACTACCACTATATCAGCGCACTGATATAACTGAGGTATTTTTTCAAAAGGAATACGCTCGTGAATCACCACTCTGTCAGCAATTCCCAGGTATTCAGCTCGCTTTTTGAAGTCCTTTCCTCCACGCGCTACTACAATGAGCTTTATAGGGAAATCGCGAACTTCTGAATCCATTTCTAAAAGCTTGGCGGCATATAGATAGGTCAAAGCTCCCTTCTGCCAACCAAAGTGGCCTATAAAAAGCACCGCAATGTCATTTTCTGATAAGCCGAGAATTCTCAGCATATCTTCGTTTTTTGGGGCAGGATAAAACTTCTTAGTATTTACACCGTGATAAATAACATGAATCTTTTCTTCTGGTATTCCTTCCATTAGAAGACAAGTTTTAACTTGGTGCAAAACCGCAACTATTGCATCTGCTTCATGCAGGACGGCAAGCCGCTCTGCTCTGCGCGTTTCGCTGTGATGGAAAAACCTGAGCGGCACGTTTTCAAAGTCGGAAACTACCACTTTTACCCCAGTTTTGCGCTTCATTTGAATGCACTGATATGCGAACTTCATAGCCGATCCTGCAGGATAAAGAATTCCAATGTCGGACATTGCTTTTTCAAAGCCGAAAAAATACTGCTGAGTTTCCCATGGAATCCTGTGCCGCAGTTTAGGCATGTGGCGAAGAATATCTCTCAGCGTCAATATCCTTCTGTGCTCTTGTTTAATGTCGCTTTCTCCAATATCACATCTTTTGGAACCAACTGCAATTATTTCATAATTTGGATCAAACTCTTCATATAAACTAGATACTCGCGCATGGCATAGTGCGCCCATAATCAAAGCGACCTTCACAGGTGAACGGTTCTTTTGTGACGAAGCTAATAATTCCATCTTCAATCTCCTTTGACACTTAGACCTGGGCGGATAAAACTCATAGCAACTTTACGTAGTATTTTAACGTCCTCGCTATCTAGAACCCTAAAAAGCTGAATAGCGCCAATGTAGACTACAACTGCGCCGCCAGTGGCCACGAATATTCCAAACCTTCGCAGGAAAAGGATTGCCACAGCCATCACTGCTGTTGCTAGTGCTGGCTTGCCAAACAGCTTTATCGGGTTGAAGCGTTCAGGACCGCTGAAGGCAATTAAATAGCACAATATGTAATGTACATTTTCAGCAACTACCTTCGATACAGCCGCACCTTTATAATCATATTTGGGGATTAGATAGACAGCCAGACCAACAGCTAAAATTGCTCGCACTACAACAGGGGGGAATAACTTAAGCTGAGCATTACGAGCCGCTACCGATTGCTGACCTGGAAGAATTGGGAACGCGAAAACTCTGCTCCACATGAGAATGGCAAGTGCCGTCCCTGATTCGGCGAACTTTTTACCATAAAGACCTACCATAAGAGGATTACTTAAAAGTAGAATGCCAACGGTAAACGGAAACCCAAAGACCGTCATGTACTTTGTAGCTTTTTCCAGTGCCTTAGCATGTTCCTCTTTGGAGGTTTGAAACCTTCTAGATAAAATTGGAAACAGCGCAATGCTGGCGTTATATGCAATCATTGTAACAATTTCGACCATTCGCCAGGCAGCGCCGTATATTCCAACAGTTCCTATATCTTTATAGTATTCTAATATTACATAATCTGCCCTATCAAACAAACTAGCAAATAAGCTTGTTATAAGAAAGGTTGAACCAGTCGCCAATAAATACTTGGTAGTAGCTAGCTTCGGCTTCCATGTACCACCTGCAAGCCTTGATATGACCCGAAGATGCAGTATGAGCGCTAGAATCAAAATTCCTACTGTTACCCATGCGACAGCTAGAATGTCATATTTTAGGGTGACTAGAAGAATAACTAAGCTAACCCTTATGAGGTTTGTTACAACAGAAATAACTGCCGAAGCATCTTGACGCTCAATTCCAATAAGAACCGCCCGACAGCTTGCATTAAAACTCTCCGTAATTACCGTTGTGCATAGCAAGTATCCAACAGCAAGCTGAAGCCCAGAATAATTCCTAAGCTTAAGATACAAAACAATGCCCAGATAGGCAATGGTGGAAGTAAATACCTTAATAAGGAAACCGCTTATTAAGTACTCCGAAGCTCTTGTCCTCTCTTTGGCCGTTTCTCGCGAAATAACATTGTCAACGCCAACATTTGCAACTGCAACAACAAGTCCGCAGAGCCCAAGTGCCCAATTGTATATGCCGAACTGTTCCTTGCCAAGCATTCGCGCAACATATACGCTTGAGGCAAGGCCTACCAGCAAATTTGCTAACTGAGCCGTTATGCTTGCAAAGGAGTTCTTTACTGCACTTCTTGCGTCGTTACTCACAGTTTACCTAAGCTTAATCTTATGAACTCTGCATCCCGACTTTGTTCAAACAATACATGGGCAACATCGGATAGCAATTTAATTTCAGCATTATGATTGAAACACATATTCAAAGTTTCCAAAAGCTTGCAAAACGTTAAGAGATTGTAGGGTTAACTAGCGGACGACGTGGCATTGGCAGTTTCTGCGCCGTTTGAAGAGCAAAAGCTTCAGCTTTAGCACGTTCCAATTTTAACATGACATCAATAATACCCCATGAAAGCGCCACGGAAAGCATTTGTGGCGGCTCGTGCAGTATATGCATACCTATGTTAGCCCGAATAAGAAATCCTAAATAAGCTATGCCAAGTCCCAACGCCCATGCCTTATAGTACGGATTCTTTAGGCGTCTATAGGCACTAAAAGCGCGAACGAAAAAGGCTATGCTTAGCCAGATAAAGCTTCCAAGTCCAAAAGCACCGTAAACGAGCCAAAGTTCCAGATAGCTATTGTGAAGAGCGGAGTGTTCAACCAGTAGTTTTTGACCGCTCTTAAGCCTGATTTCATCATAATAGAAAGGCTTGCCCGGTCCAACGCCGAAGATTGGGTTTCTGAGTATCTGCGGCCATGTTCTTCGTACTTCCTCGCGGCGGTTTTCAAAGGAGGCTGACTCAAATGCTTCCTTGTTTATGAGTGACTGAAATCTGCGCACCATGGCAGACCCAAATTCACTGCCTGCGGCTGACATCAAGTTTCCAACTATAAAACTAAGTAAAATTGAACTTACCAGTAAAATCGCAGTGATGCCAATCAAGCGTCCCCTAATGCCTCGGCCGGCAAGAATAATTAGCAATATTGAACATACGGCGGCTGTAAACCAATAATTTCTTGTAAAGCTGAATGCCAATCCAATAAGCATGCATAAAAAAGCAATTCCATATATTAAGGCAGATTTCCCCTTCTGGCATGCGGTAAGATAAAGCACTGGAATGAATATCATTTGTGACAAAGAAAGGCCTGGTGGTAGCGAACGTGCAACTTCTTGTTCCTCAGGACTGAGTGGATTAACGAATTTTGGCGACCATTCTGTCCCAAAGAAAACGCGGTGCGAGGTGCCCAAGGCGGCTTGGACCACCATCAGTATTGAAACAATTACGCTCATTACGACTGCTGATTTGAGAACAATTTTTAGCTCACGTTCAGTCTGAAGCCCGAATGCTATTACGAAAAAGAATAGGTAGAAGAACAGGGGCCGGCATGTGTTATACACTGTTTTGAAGTCAAACCAGCCCCTAGGATTCTGCAAATAATTAAAATAGCTATTAGCCATTGAAACGAGTATTGAGATGTAAAACACTACCAATGGCAAAGTAATGGGACTTCGCGGAAATATTGAATTGCGATTTGCAAGAAATCGCACTGTGCCCACAGCAATGAGAGTAATCAATAAAGTCTCAGCACCCCACGGACCGAAACCTCCGATAGTAATTACTTTAGGGAACACGCTTGCGTAGAAAATTGTTGCCACCATTATTAAAAGCAGAACAATTCCTACTTCAATCCGCCGCCAAATAATACCCATCAAACAACTGGCTAAAAAAACTGCCACAACTTTTGTTGGCGATAGAGAAAGTATCGAATGAGCTAATAGAGACGCGGAGGCAACAGCCAAAACCCACGGGAAGATAAGCTTGAAGATAGAAAAGATGTATTGAGCCGCTGGCCTAACAAATCGCTTATGGATCCTGCGCAGGGATTGGTAGAATATTCGCCACGACGTTATAGGATGTCGCACAACGAAGTATACAGCGGCGCCTGCAATCTTGGCTGACCGAACTGGATGCCTTAGGATCGCATAGAGTCCCTTAGCCGTATATCCAATCGGCAGAAGTACAACTCTCAAAAACGCATACAAAGTTTTTAGAAATGCCAAGAATCGTTTAGCCATAGCGCAAAGTCAATTGTAATATTGGAGAAGGAAATTAATATTATTTCCGCAAGAACTTTAGGTGCCAGGTTGATTATACTAAGTATCCTTATAAAGCAATGAATTGATTAGACAAACACTTATTTATTTTTTCAGCTCCTCCTGCACATACGGAAAAAGCAATCCTGCCAATTCCTTCACTTTTTTCAGGGTTGTTGCGTCGTCAGACTGAACCATCGATGTGAATCTTACTAGTGCAGAAGGTTCAATTTTACGTCTTAATATACGATAAAGATATAATTGTGTTTTGTGAGTGCCTAGGAATGTAGAAGTCATTCCTCTTGTGCTGAACCAATATACTCCAGCGGACTTCCCGACGTACTCATTTTCCATCACGAAGTACTTTGCCGTTATCGAAGTGCCAGAATTTACTGGAATTTTAGTGTCGCCTTCGTCCAATATCGTCCATCCCGAACCCTGCAGGCACATTTCAGGTTGGTGAAAGATTCCTAAAGCTGTGCCATAGACGATTGCAATGCTTACTATGTTGCCATCCCTGTCAGTGTAATCCCGCCATAACAAACTGCTACCTGGAAGCTGTTTTTTAACTTCCTCATCAAATTGACGGTCAACGCCAGTCCAAGAGCCTATAGTTTTAGGTATTCCCTCAAAAGAAGTAACTACTCTGCCTTCATGAGCAAAAGGTTTTACCAGGCGAGCAGCAGCGAGCAAAATGGCGAAAAAAATAACTAGGAATATAACATTTGACTGTATTTTCGACAACCGACCCACCTCGATAGTAGTGAAAGAAAGACAAAGGCAAAAACAAGAACTATATATCCAGAATAATCATGGAAAGTATGCATAGCCTCGTAACCCATGAGGTCGCCAACCATCCCAATCATTGCGACTCTGAGCGAATTTATGACAAGGCTTAAAGGCAGTGTGGACAAGATGAGCACCAATTTACCCCAAAGAGGGCCCTCTTTGATATAGGCAAAAAGCGTTGAGAACGCAAACAAAGATATTAACAGCCTAAACCCACTACACGGTGCTCCGACTTCTACAGTAATATAAGGAAGATAGATAATTACTCCAGCTCTCTCTGCATTGAATCCAAATAGTTTTAACAACCATGTGCCGCCGATTGTTGAGAGTATTTGTATTTTGAAACTCATTGTTGCAATAAGAAAGCTTGGAATTACGCACATGAAAAATAAGAATAGGATTGGGAAAAGGAGCTCTCTTAGTATTTCCATGCCGAAAAGAAGAGCCACAATGCCGCAGAGAATTATGGGAAGCATCAACCCAGCAACGCTTCGTGCGTCGCCCCAAAGCGAAAGCAGCGCAATAATACCGGCGGGTATAATGAAAAGCCAACCGCGAGCAGAGGGTTTTATTTCTAGTTTTCTTAGCTCTTTCCTCTTTAGGTATATGATGAAAGCAGAAATTGGTGGTATCAGGAATCCATGTGAATAGTAGCTATCTTTAACAGTCCACTGTTGGTACCACCATCTAAAAACAGGCACATAAAGCACCAAAAGCAAGACGCAGCTTACAGCAATTAGCGAATATGTAAGCAAATTCCAATCACTTGTGCTTTTAATGGTGTTGGAACTTTCAAGCCTTGTTTCTTTTTCCACTATTACTTCCCCGCACTTTGTTTATTGCTTATTTCTTCTGTAAAATTCCACAGCCCTGGCTACGCCCTCGGCAAATGATATTTTAGCCTTCCATCCTAATTTAGTCTTTGCTTTGGTTGCATCGAAACAACTCCTTCTGATTTCACCCGGGCGCTCGTCTGCATATATCGGCTCTTGGGAGCTTCCTACGGCGGCTCGAACGGTATCGAAGACCTCCCGGTCAGTAGTTTCCTTTTCTGTTCCTATGTTGAAAACTCCGCAAGCCTCACTTTGCATTGCAAGAATATTAGCCTCAACTACATCCTGGACGTATACATAATCTCTAGTTTTGCTTCCATTTCCGAATATACGACACGGCTCGCCAGCAAGCATTCGGTTGGCAAAAACTGCTACAACGCCTCCTTCACCATGTGGCACTTGGCGTGGGCCAAAGACGTTTGCATACCTTAGAATGACATACTGCATACCAACTCTTGAAGCTTCTAATTCTAAATATTTTTCAAAGGTATTCTTCGAAATACCATAAGCCGAAAGTGGCTTAATCGGATGGTCTTCATCGATCGGAACGTACTCCGGATCGCCATAAACAGCAGCAGTAGATGCATATATAAAGCGCCGAACGCCGTGCTCACACGCGCTTTTAAGGAGGTTAATACCTCCAATTATATTAATATGAGCGTCGGTTGCTGGATCGCTCACAGATTTAGTGACATCCACCTGAGCTGCATGGTGATTAATTATTGTTGGTTTCTCTTTGTCGAAAACTTCTTCTATTGCTTTGTAATCACGCAAGTCAACTTGATAAAACGATGCCTTTGGATTTACGTTTTTGAGCATTCCACTCGATAAATCGTCAACGATTACCACCCGATAACCTTCTGAGATAAGCCTATCAGCAATATGGGAGCCTATGAACCCGGCCCCCCCAGTAACCAATACCGTGACTTTTGTCATTAGGTCAATGTGCACCCGTACCTTTAATAACAGCGGGTATTGTCAACAAAAGAATTTTTAGGTCCAGCCATAAAGACTGATTGCGAATGTATTCGAGATCAAGCTCAACCCAACGGTCAAAGCCTATGTTGCTTCTACCGGATATTTGCCACAGACATGTAATGCCTGGGATAACATTCAGACGCTGGCGATCGCGAGCAGTATATTGTGCTACCTCAACTGGCAATGGTGGGCGAGGGCCTACTAAGCTCATATCACCTTTTAAAACATTAAATAGCTGTGGTAACTCATCAATGCTAGTCTTGCGTATAATGCGGCCGACTTTAGTAATTCTTGGGTCATTCTTTATCTTAAATATCGGCCCATCCGCTTCGTTTAGATGTCTAAGTTCAGCAAGTCTTTTATCAGCGTCTCTGAACATTGAGCGAAACTTGTAAAAAGTAAATTCCCGCCCGTTTTTTCCTACCCTAGTCTGCTTGTAAATTATCGGTCCTTCCGATTCCAGTTTAATTGCCAATGCAACAAGCAACATTAACGGAGCCAAGATAATTAGCATCATAAGGGAAATTACTACGTCTAGACAGCGCTTGATTATCTGTCCTAGTGGCGAAAGCGGAGACTGTATTTCTAAAGGTTCTTCTAATGAGTTCTTTTTTTGCGTCAGCTCTTTGTCTCCTACAGTCGTATGGTGTCCACTTTTATCTAAGCTGCCTGTATTCATCAGGACCAACCTTATTATTGATCTACTTCACTTTCGTCTTGCTCTTTTGTTTTCTCTGGAATTGCGCCAAGTATTTTAGACTCCATTGGCTCTTTAACTTTGCCGTCCTTGATTATGAAGTCCTCATATGAACGCCTATAGTGGTAGTAGCCATGGCTGTCCTCTGGCCTCACTCTGTTTAGAACTGCACCAATAGTGTTTGCGCCGATTTGCTCCAGTCTGCTTCGGAATTCAGCTTCTGCTCCACGAGGCACACGACCCGCTGAGTGCACGATAATTACGTTTTTTATGATTGCCGCAAGCAGTGTACTGTCTGCAAAGGCGACGCCCGAGGGGCTATCAAACAATACAAAATCGGCTAGCTTGCTAATATCCTCTACAAATTTCTTCATTTCCGGCGACCGGAACAATCGAACTGGGTTGCTAGGAACTGGACCAGATGGAATTAATAGTAAACCATCTTCTCCAACTGGCACAACCGCATCTGCTATTCCAAGTTGTCCGGCGAGGATATTGCTAAGCCCTTTTTCATTCTGCACGCCAAACAATATATGCAACGAGGGCCGCCTAAAATCACTGTCAACTATTATCGTTCTAGCGCCATTTCTTGCAAGGGTTCGCCCTAGATTTGCAACTGTAGTAGATCTACCAACACCGGGCTCGGCGCTTGCAATCAGAATTGCTGGTGTTCTGGCTTCTTGATTTGCAAACCATAGGTTTGTTGATAATATTTGATAAGAGGCCTCTATTACTGGTAATTGCGTATCGCCAATTAAAGCTTTTTGGTCTGAGAGTGGTACTACCGCAAACACCGGCACACCCAACAAAGCCTCTGCTTCCTCTGGGGTCTTAATGGTGTTATCTAGATAATGGAATAAGAACGCAAGCCCCGCCCCAAGAAGTGGTCCAAAGATAATAGCTAACATCAGCTTTAAGCCTCTCCGCATTTCAAGTCTTCGCACTATAGCGGGGTCAATCTGCTGTATAGAACTAGCGTTTTGTGCTTCACGCTCTTTGATTCTTGCCTCGTCGAGTTTTGATTTTAAGAGAGAATATGTCTCCTCAGCATTCTTTTGATCAAGAGTAAGCTGAGCTAGCCTCATTTCTTTTTCAGGAAGTGTTTCTAGTTCAGGGGTTAGCTCGTCTATTAATTGTTTTGCTGCTATATATTGAGATTGCGCGGCTACGTAAGTTGCTTGCGACTCTAAAAAGTTAGAAAGAATTGAGTCATAAATTGGGTTTGAAGCTGTCGAAAGACTGGAAATTATTCGCTCTTGTTCTTTCTTTTTTAAGTCTTCAATTTGCTCGTCAATTTTTTTCAACTGAGCCAGTAACGGCTTCATTTCCGGATGGGCATCTGTTTTTCCGCCAATTTCGCGCATTCGCTGGATATCAAGTTCTAGTTTGATACGCGAACTTTGGAGTTCTTGCCAGATTGGATTTTCCATTATTACTTCGCTGGCTTTTCTCATAATCGGTTCTTTTGCCAGCTGTTGCTTTAGGATTTCCATCTGGCTTTTTGCTTCATCGGCTTTTATTCGCGCTGATGCCGCTTGATTTTGTATACTTTCCAAGCGCTGCATCAGCAATGTGCTTTGTTCTGGGAGAGAAACAACTTTATTTTTTTCTTTAAAATCTCTTACGGCAGCTTGCGCCTCTAGCATTTCCTGCCTTGCAATAGGCAGTCTTTGTTCGATGAACTGTCTGCTTTTTGTAGTTTCGCCACGTTGTAGCTCGTTATAAAAACGTTTAAACTCAGCCGCCAAAGTATCAGCGGTTGCTTTTGCCTCCGCTTGGCTTGTTGAGTTTACTTTGATAAGAAGAATCTCAGTGTTCTTTACAGGCTCGACAACTACGGTTCTCAGGATTTCTTCCGGCGTTGATGTTATGCCAAGTTCATATAGTGTTTGTGCAGTTCGGTCAAGTACTGTTTGACTCCCTGCTATGTATGCCAGGTTCGATACCCTGATTTGGACTTCCATGTTATATATGTACGGCGGTTGGTAGATTGTTACTTCCGCCTGCTCGGGGCGCCGCTCCATAACCGTCGTATAAGCTTCCCATCTGGTTTTTGTAAAAAGAATGCTTAGCCCAACAATCAATACGCAAACCAGGGTAGTGGTAACAATTAGCCACTTTCTCTTGCGAAGTATCCTATAATACCGCCAAAGTTCCAATTAGATATAACACCTCCAAATGGGGCTTGTTAGAATCCGAGTATTTTAAATAAGTATGTAGTGTTAACAACAGCGCTTACTACCCCCGAGATCTTGTTCCAATCAGGTCTGGATGTCTCAGGCACATAAACTATGTCACCTGGCTTGAGTGCTATAGTCTGGCTTAGATCAGCTTTCTTCAAAACTTTGCTCATATTAACTTCGATTCTCTCGGGATTATTTATATCTCCGCGGATTATTGTCGTCTTGCTTAATATACCACGGTCTGTTGGTCCGGCGGCGTTGGCTATCGCATCCATAACGGTCATGCCTTCCTTCCAACGGTATTGACCAGGCCGTAGCACTTCTCCAAGCACAAAATATTTATTCTTTGTGTCTTCTGGTATGTATATTACATCTCCTGCTTGAATTTCTAAGTTCTGAGTCATATCGCCTTTATAGAAGAGATCATAAAGATTTAGAGGCTGGGCTTCATTACTACCTTTTCGAGTAATTGTTGCTCCTTTTAAATCAGCTTGTTCTGTAAAGCTACCTGCTTGGGCAATGATTTCCAGTACGCGATCACCTGGACGAAATTCATGCAAACCAGGGCGGTTTACTTGACCGAGAACGTATGCTTTGGGCGAATGAAACTGAACTATAGTAACCTGGATATTGGGGTCAGTCAAATACGGACTAAGTCGTTCTTTTATTACCTTTAAAAGCTGTTGCTGTGTAAGTCCTTTGGCACGAATTGGTTCTTCTACCAATGGAATAGAAATATTACCTTCAGGATCAACCATTTGTTTTGTAGACAGCGCTGGATCGCCTATTGATTGAATTTCTATAACATCCTCGACATCCAGAACATACCCTGGTGGTGGAACTGCTTCAGCAGCAAGGGAAACTCCAACCTGCGAGACCAAGAAGGACAGGAAAAGTAGCGCAAAAAAGCTGATTTTCATTGCGAACCTCATTAAAAACTACCTCCCACTCGTAAAAAGCGATGTGAGAGTACTTGTAACTTTAGAATAGAGCTCACCAACGCACAGCTCGACCATGGTAAAAATACCAGCACCATTTTTCATTATGGCGTATATCACATTCACCTTTAGCTATCCAGCAGCTATAAGGCATCTTGAATGCAGAAAATCTGCAAGCGTTCTGTGCTAAATTACGCAAACGATAATAATTTGGTTCCTCTATCCCTCGTCAAATACCTCTAAAACTGCAGGTAGTACCTTTTATAAAGGGAAATTCAAAAACCTACTTTCAGCCTCACTATTTATGAAAATAATGCTTTAACTTTTTAAAATCAGCAAGATGTTAGCACCCCTGCAAACTCTTGTCAAGTTTGCGACACTAGGTCTTCACAATTACCACTAATCAATAAAAACAATTTTTTATCGCAAAACTTATCAAATTGGCCCAATTCTTGCACTAGTCATATTTGAATGCTGTACAAAGCAAAGTTTAGATGGTCATAAACCGTTGTTGACTTAATTGATTTTGAAAGGATGGGTGGTGAAATGAGAATAAGGGCCATATTTTTAACGTTAATTCTTACGGTGGCGCTGTTCGGAGCCGTCGCAGCAAAGCCTGCAGGGCAAGGAGCATTCCTTTTGGAATATTCAGACACAATCCAGCAGCTTGTTAGCCAAGTTGAAGATAGCCGACTTGTAGCCCTGCGGTATGCCAAGCATTTCCGCACGGACCCATCCAGCGTGCTTACCTTCTTCAGGAATGAACTGTCGGTTGTTAAACTTCCAGAGGATATGTCGCTTCAAGTCTATTATCTTGATGAAGCACATAATATAGTAAGCGAAACCCGAGAGTTTAAAGCCGGCACATGGGTATTTGCTAACAAAGCAGGTGCACCAATCTTGGAAATAGGAACAGGCAATCCACTTGCTTCCACGCTTTTAACAGGCGCACTTCCAAAGAAGACAATTGATGGGCTGAAGGCATCGAATACAAGCTCAGCAGTGAAAAATGATAAAGTTGCAGTTCAAGTTCTCGAGCAACCACCAACAGAGCTTCCGAAGATTACACCTGAAAGTGCTGGTCAGGGTGCAGCATTGGCTAAACCCGCTGAAACTGTGGCGGCAAACACGAGCGTTCAGATACCATCAACTCCTTCACCGGTTGGAACCGGTTCTGGACTGGGTTCTGTAAATTGGCTAATTCCGCTGGGTGTTGTAGGCGTTGCAGTTGCGATGGGTGGTGGCGGAGGCGGAGGCGATAATGGCATAATAATTCCTCCAGATAACCCTCCGGATAATGGTGGTGGCGGAGGCGGAGGAACAAATCCTCCAGTTGTCCCAGAGCCTACTAGTATATTAACTTTGGCTTCAGGAATAGCTACCTTAGCATCCGTCAGAATCCTACGCCGGCGTAAATAGCTAACAGCAACTATTAGAAAGAGCAACAAAAAGAAGGGTGTACCAATTTGATACACCCTTCTTTTTGTTTTAATTGGTTCTTGCTTTATAAAATTTGGGGAGGACCTTTACAAGATATAAATAGTTTCCCCAATCATGAAATAGGCCGTTGTCTTAAGCATCAGCAAGCAAATAGTTTATATGCTTTGTTTTGTTCTATCTGCTGCCAATCACACTGCCGAGCTGGCGAAATATCTGAATAAACGCCGGGCCTGCAATCACTACGAATAACGCAGGAAAAATAAAGAATACCAAGGGGAAAAGCATCTTGACTGGTAGCTTTGCTGCGGCTTCTCTTGCTTTCTGACTTCGCTGGGTTCGCAGCGTTTCTCCTTGGACGCGAAGAACTTTCGCAATGCTTACGCCTAACTGGTCAGCTTGACAAACTGCGGTTACAAAAGAACTCAGCTCTGTAACTTTTACCCTCCTAGCCATATCTCTTAGTGCTTCCATCCGCATTTTACCTATTCTTATTTCCTGAAGGGCACGAGTCATTTCGTCGGAAAGCGGATTGTGCAATTTCTCAGTCACTTTTTGCATTGCACCGTCTAAACCTAAACCAGCCTCGACGCTCACGGTTAGCAAATCTAGCGTGTCTGCAAGAACTTTTCTAATCTGTGTTTGCCTATTATTAATTGCTCTTTGCAACAGGTAATCAGGAAGAATTATCCCGATGAAAACAATCAAAACGAACGCTAAAATCCTAATTGGTGGCTGAGCATCAATGAAATTGGATAATAGCGAGCCAAAGACAATAGATGCACCAGTAGAAAGAACTCTAAGCCCTACGAACTCTTTTGCACTTAGCGACCATGGACGACCTGCTGTTTCTAGCTTGTCATCAATGGCACGAAGAGCTCCGGCAGGGGTGAAGCTGCTTACTAAGTTGGCAAGTTTTAGAAGTATTGGTGCTATTATTCGCTGTTTGATTGGTCTTTCAAGCTCGGCTTCGATTGAACTTAATATGGATGCATCCATCTCTTGATGTTGACGTATCCTGTCCTGAATTATTTCGCGCTCGGTTTTCATAGTTAGCCCGAGGAATAACAACACGACAGTTCCAAAAGTCAATGCCGAAATGAGTATTAGCATTTCACGTCTCCTTTGATTCCTAATACTCCAGCACAAGTAATCTTTTAATAACAAGCCATCCTAGTAGCTGAAAGATGGCTGCTACGACCAATAAAATGCGCCCGACATCTTCATAAAATAATGTGTGCATGTATGGTGGGTTTATTAAGGTTAGAACTACCGCGACAAATATTGGTATTAGCACTAATGCTATTCCAGAGATTCTTCCTTCGGCAGTCAGCGTCTTTATTTCACCGGCTATTCGCATGCGCTCGCGTATAGTCTCAGCAATTGTTTCCAAAATATCTGCCAAATTGCCTCCTATTTGAAGGTGAATCAACACGGCAGTTGCTACTAGATCAAAATCGTAGCTTTTAACGCGCTGGACACTACCCCGAAGAGCATCTTCCATTGAGCGCCCAACGTTTACTTCGCTTATTATTCGCTCAAATTCTGTGGAAATAGGAGGTGGCATTTCTTGAGCGACCATTTGCAAAGCTCTTAGAAAACTAAAACCTGAGCGAATGGACGAGGCTATTAGCACAAGCGCATCGACTATTTGGCTGTCAAACATTGCCCTTCTTTTTTGCTGGAGCACCTTGACGACGAAGAATGGAATACTTGCTCCTAGAATTGCAAATGCGAAATAAACAATTATGTTTCTCGCAACAATTGCGCCTAATATCTGTGAAATTAATACTGAAGCCGCTACAATGCCAACAAATTCGCTTGGTCGTAAAGGCAACCCTGCAGCAGCAAGCTCGACATAGAGGCGCTCAATCAAATTGCGCGCCGTTAGGAAGCGCGTTACCGTTGGAAGCATATCTCTCTTTTCTGCAGGTGCTTTGAACTCTACAGACGGTCGCTCCTCTTTGGGACCTGATGTTAACTGCCGTAACCTGGTTCTAGCTTCTGCAGATTCTTTTGTTGCGGCAAAACCAATAAGAATTACGACCAAAGCGGTAGCAGCGAATGCTAGAAGAGCCCATACTAATGGAGGCATTCCACATCACCTCATATTAAAGATACTTGCCGGTAGCTCCAATCCCTGTTGAATTAATCTATCCATGAACTTTGGACGTAGCCCAGTTGCCACGTGCCTGCCGATTACCTTACCGCTTGCATCCACACCTTCCTGTTGGAACAGGAATAAATCTTGCAAGATTATGACATCCCCTTCCATTCCCTGCACTTCAGTGATGTGTGTTATTTTGCGGCTTCCATCTCTTAATCTGTTTTGATGAATTATTAAATGAAGAGCAGCAGCTATTTGTTCTCTTACTGCGCGTGATGGAAGTTCTGTACCGGCCATAAGAGTCATTGTTTCAAGCCTCGAAAGCGTATCACGTGGGCTATTGGTGTGGGCAGTGCTAAGCGAGCCATCATGGCCTGTATTCATAGCCTGGAGCATGTCAAGAGCCTCGCCGCCTCGGACTTCGCCTACGATTATGCGGTCAGGCCTCATCCTCAAGGCATTTCTAACGAGCTGCCTAATTGTTATTTCACCCTTCCCTTCCAGATTGGGAGGCCTGCTTTCCAATGAAACTACGTGATCTTGCTGAAGTTGAAACTCCGCGGCATCTTCTATGGTGACTATGCGTTCGTCGTTCGGAACAAATGACGAAAGGACATTAAGCGTAGTTGTTTTACCACTTCCTGTTCCACCCGAAATAATGATATTCAAGCGTGCTATTACGCAAGCTCGAAGGAATTCTGCCATTTCTCTTGTAAGGGTGCCAAATGAAATAAGGTCCTCTACAGTATATGGCTCGCGTGAGAATTTTCTGATTGTAAGTGTTGGCCCTTTAATTGATAATGGGGGAATTATTGCATTAACGCGCGAGCCGTCGGGAAGCCTTGCATCGACCATTGGAGAGCTTTCATCGATTCGCCGCCCCAATGGCATTACGATTTTCTCAATTATCCGCATTACGTGTTGGTCATCGCGAAAAATTTTATCGGTGAGAAATATCTTTCCACCACGTTCAGCGTATACTTGGTTTGGACCATTGACCATAATTTCGGTTATGGTTGGGTCATCCAACAGTGGTTGTATTGGACCATAGCCGATAATCTCATTTATTACATCAGCTACTATTTGCTCCCGGACTCGAACTGGCAAAGCTAAATTCTCACTTGCAAGTACATCAGCCGTTACGGCATGAACTTCTCTACTCAAAGCGTGCCTGTCGAGAGTTCCAAGCCTTTTGGGGTCCATTTCATCCATCATTTTTTGATGGATTTTGGCTTTGAGGTCTAAAAGACGGCGAGTATTTAGTGGTCCCTCCAAGCTTCCGCTTTCTGACTCTGAATTCGTCCTCCCTGCTCCCAATATTCCCACTGATTACCTCCCCTTCCTAGCCTTCGGTAGCAGGCTCCATCTTTCGGCTTCATTTATAGCAATTGAAATATTACCTTCTACGCCTAATATGGTAGCGGCTAGTCTTTCAATGCTTCGCCCATAAGGTGAGTCACCATCAGTCATTGCCAGAGGGATGCCTTTATTAATGGCATTTACGAGCTTGCTTTCATTTGGTATATGCGCCAAAATACCGCATGGAAACATCTGTTCTAGGTCTGCTGCATGTAGCCTGTTTACCTTCGATACCCTATTCAAAACTACCTTTATATGCTCTTTCGATATTCGCTCTTGGTCGAGAGCGTCATAAAACTTTTTTGTATCCATCGCTGTTGTCAAATCAAATAAATTAGCAATTAAGAGCACAATATTTGAATGCATCAATACGTGAATAGTTGTCGGATGCAGTATTGGCGGCATATCAATTATCACATACCGATATGTTCGTTTTAGAAGGTGGATAAGTATATCCCAGCACTCAACGCTAATAGCATCCAGCGGCAAAGGGTTGATTGTGGCTACGAGTATATGAACACCAGATTCATGCTCTGACATGTAGTTTCGGATTAAATCCTGGTCCAAGTCTTTTAAAACTGGTTCAAGGTCTGAAATTGTATGCTTGGGCGTGACATTGAACATAGTAGCAATGTCGCCAAATTGAGTATACATATCTACAATAACAACCTTGTTTGGCGCTTGTTTTGCTAATGCTACGGCAAGATTGACTGCTATCGTGCTTTTGCCTACGCCTCCCTTTGCCCCTGTTATGCTTATAACCTTTGGGAAACGAGCTGGGTCTTTTAACTCCTGAATATCCTCTGAATCACGGCGATTTCGCACTTCAGCAAGTTCTTGTATTAAATAGCCTACTTCCGGTGATTTTAGGGGCCTTGTTACAACTGCTCTTGCCCCAACTTTCATGGCAGCTTCGACTCGTTCAGTAGATTTTGTATCTGCCACCATGATAATCATTATGTCTGGTGCAAGCGCATTTATTATTTCGCATGTCTGCAAACCTGTTATTCCCGGCAAATCATGCGAAATGAATACTATATGCGGGAGCAGCTGCATGGCAAGTTGGATGGCTTCATGGCCATCGCGCGCAAGACCAACTACCTCGCAACTGCATTCGTTGCTAAGATAGTCGCGCATTTGTTCGCGCAGTCTTTGATTTTCTTCTGCTACCAAAACTCGCACAGGCATTTTTGCACCTGTTATTCTTGGGCTTTTTCAGCGGTGGCTGTTGGTTTGACTATCTGCGGTGTAACGATTATCACAAGCTCGCTTTCACCCTTACTAAACGAAGTGTTTTTGAAGAGCTCTCCTAAAATTGGTATGTCACCAAGCACTGGAATCTTCTTAACCAGCTTTGACACCTCACTTTGCAGTAGACCGCCAAGTATTAGCGATTGCCCATCTCTTACACTTACTATTGTTTCAGCTCTTCGAGTGCGCAACGCTGGAATGCGGAATCCGCTGAACTCAACGGCATTTGCAAAATCAAGTGAGCTTACCTCAGGCATAACTTTAAGTTGTATTGTATCCTTGCTGGTGATAGTAGGGAGAATTTCCAAACGCACACCGAATTCTTTATATTCAATAGTTACACTTACTGCGGCACCAATATTGCCCGATTGAACCACTGGCACCGGTATTTCCCCGCCTACTAAAATTTTCGCCTCTTTTCCATCAACCACAAGCAGATTGGGTTCGGAAAGCACCTTTGCCTTGTTTTGTTGTTCTAGAGCTCTAATCCTTGCGGCAATTGGGTCCAATCGGTATAGACCGCCACCGCCAAAAATGTCGTAAGGAGGGATTTTAATTTGCCCGATGAGCCAAGGTTGTTCCCCAAAGCTCACTCCTCCCTCGCCTGTTGAAACAATTCTACCCCAATCTATACCAAAATCTTTTAAAGCGGCCTTGTCTATACTCACAACTTGGGCACGCACCATTACCTGCTGCGCAATCGAACTATCAATGGTTACAGCGTTGACAAGCGAAACTTCTTCATTTGCACCCTCTGCTTGTCCACTTGTGTTGCTTTGCTTTTTCCAACCAGATATAACTAGGTTTATCTTGTCAAATTCAGCCTGCGTGCCAACCTTTCCCTCGACTAATACCACATTTCCTGGCAGACCTCGAACAGTTAGGTTTGTTCCGTTGAGAGCCTGCCTTAAGGCTTCACATGCTTCAAGCGTGGATACGCTTATTTCATCAATCGGTTTTTCAATTTCAATGAGGTTTACTATTTTTGGACATCTAAGATCAACCGACGCAGTAACAGGCGTAGTTCTATCGGTCTTAACGCTTTCAATACGAATCACATCGCCTTCGGTCCTTGCTACCGATTTTGTCTGCCCTGTTGGTTCAGGCGTATAAACACCACGGAAAGCAGCCATTTCTGCTACTGCGGTTGCTATTCTTTCCGCTCGGTCAGACTCGGCTTTCCTAGAAACCACACCCTCAAGCATAATTGTGCTTCCAACCGATCGAACAGTAATCCTTGAATCGTTCAGTTCATTTGTTATGGCTTCTACGAGCTTTTCCATATTCAATTCGGCTGCTTTGACATCGGTTTTGAATACACGCCTACCATTGTCATCCCATATGTAGACGACGGTTCGGCCTGGTGATTTAGCATTGACTAATACTTCTTTTGAAGACAAAGGCACAACATCTGCTATTACGGGGTCGCCAACGGCTGCCCGTGTGACATTCTTGCATTCAATGATAATGCTTTCACCAACTTGAAGTGCCTTCTCATCGCTAGCCTTATCAACCGCTTTAGCAGCGGTCAATGGACTTGCTAGAAAAACTGGAATTGCTAAAATGAATACAATGCATATTTTGATTCTCATTTTTGAAAGGGGTTCTTCGTGTGCAATGTTTTACTCCCCATAACCTCCTTTGCTAGGAATTTATTTTAAAGACATCCTGTCTTATCTTTTATTCGCTGACCACTACTTCCTCAATCTTGGTGCCGCGCACAACCTGAACTTTCTTGCCGGGTTCTTCTTGTACCGGAGTCTGCGCAGGCAGTGGTGGAATACTATAAATTGGCGGGCTCTCCCTAACTATTGGAGGAGATGGCCTCGAAACTGCAGGGCGCACCGCTACCGTACTCGATGTTTTCTCTGGAACATCGGGCGGCACATAACCTATTAATTGCCTGCTGGTAATGCCCTTTGAAATAACCTTAGCTTGGTCGCCATAGTACCGAAGAGTTAACCTCAACTTGCCCTTTGATTCTGCCAGGATTAGTTTTTCCGCATCTTGCGGGGTCACAGCGAGCGTTGCGTTAGGCTGAGTCTGCGGTTTGGCAGGTTTTCCTGTTCCTGGGTCAATTTCTCCTTCAACAACTTGCGAGCCAATTGCGAGCAACTCAACATCCTGGAGGACAGTTTTTGTAACCGTTCCATCGCCTACATCGAAGGTTGCTACAACATCAACGTGGTCGCCAGGCTTTAGGAATCCTGCAACGCCGATAATAGGGTCCAGCGCTACCGTAACCGCGCGCATTAGCGGCGGCACAGCATAGGACAAGCCCAAAGCTGCACCCCTTGGGGCTAGCTGGTTCATTGATATGGGATTTCCTTCTTTAATTGTTTGTAAAGCTACTTTGCCAATTACCGAATCAATGCTCACAGCGGCATTTGGCGGAATGAGTTTTCTTGGGAAATCATTCACTTTTACCATTTCTTGCGTGATAATTGTTCTTGCAGGTATGTCTTTGCTTGCTGCCACAACTGCCACCGGTTGTCTAGTCTCATCCGAAAGCCTACTCATATAAGCATACACAAGTATTGCTGCTACAGCTGCAAGACACAGAGCGGCGGCAAGAACTCTGTTTCTGGGCATTTGTTTCATCCTGCTTAACCTCCTCCTAATATATCAAGCGAAGTCTTATCATAGTCCAATTGTTTGAACCTGGTAAACTTGAGCCATCGTTCCAAAGTGGAATAAACTTATCCCCAATAACTGCTCCCTGAATAAATCTTCCTATAATTAATCCTTTATCCTGCCCATCATGGGTTGCTTTCTCAATAAAAAAGCCAATGAATCCAACTATTGTAACTTCCTTTGACCCAGAAATATCGTCAATTCCCTCGAAGTCTAGCAATACCGGTAAAATTATTATTCGCCAAGTATGCGGGTACATTCCTGTTTCTGGGTTGAAATCCGCTGTCCATTCTGCCCAAGCAGTGTCATCGTTAGTGTATACTTCTTCTTTTGCCAATCTGTCCATAATGCCGGTGTAAGTTGCGTTTCCCATTTTTCCTGGCTCCGTTGTGCACGTATTATTTGGCTCCTCTGTAGATAGGCAAACGGTAGGTTTGTCACCGGCAAGTCTCATTCTATAATCTTTTGCGCCCGAATCGGCTTCGTCGAGACGCAGAGAAAGGTAGTTACCCGGTCCTAGAAAGCCACCATTCCATTCTGTGCAGCGAAGTGTTTCCTGAGTACCAAATTTAACGTTAACACTCCCGTCTTCATTAAATATCTCAAGACTCGAAACTCCAATTGGAACTTTCAAAGGACTGCACAGCTCCTTTATCTGTTCTGCTATTGCAGTAGCACTTGCTTCCACTCTCTTTTTGTCGAAGCCGAATATTCGTGCAAAGCCAAAATTAACGAGTACTTCACCCCTCACTCGAATTGCTTCGCCCTCATTTACATTTAAAATTGTGCCATCATCGTATTGAACAGTTGTTGGAAACTCAACGGATATGCCTTCTTCAGGCGGTTCCGAACCGGGAATTAGGATTCGCCAGTTCGTAACCTCATTATTACCCAAAGCAGTTTTAATAGCCGTTTGAGTTGCGGCTGCTTTTCGATCGCTTAAACTTGGCAAATCTGTGCGAACCAAGTCCCAAATGCCGGCGAGTGCGGCGGCGTCACAAGTATTCTGTGCTTTCTGCCTGGCAATAAACAGCTGTCCAACATCTACTGCTAATGCCGCCATTCCAACAATAACAACCATTAAAATTGCAACCAAGATTATGACAATTCCTTTTTCATGTGGTTTTCTTCTAAAGCAGCGCATCATTTTACCCTCCTCCCCGGCTATTCCCTTCTCATCACCATTTCACTTCTGACAGTAATCGAATCTCCACCATCTGCAAGCCATGAGAAGAATTGACCTGTAATCAATTTGTGAGAATACTCGGCGTGAACCCTAACTTGTACATGATATTGAGCTATAGTATCTGGAGGCGTTCCTGGAATCCAATCGCCCCAACTATTGGAACTCGAGTTGTAGACTCTGTAAAAAACGTTAACATTGTTGATTCTTGATGGGTCAAGCGTTAGGGCACTGCCTTTAACCCTATTTACAATGGTAGTTTCATCACTTCGGAGGGCGGCGCTTCTTGCTCCTTCCCTAACTGCTTGATTTAGTGCGAAGTAGTCCTTTATTAGCATGCCAAATTCAATGATTCCTAAAAGCATTGTGAACAGCAAAAGGGCAACTATGGCGAATTCGACCAATGCTGCCCCTTTGTTATCACCTAGCCGCATCATTTTCATATCTTCGTCACCGCCTGTCCCAAGGCTTTTGATGGTGTCTGTACTTTGTTTCCTTTATGGATATTTTGATGCAGTATTGCTTAGTAGAACATTGGTCTTATTTCCTATCTCACCAACAATTGTTATGCATGCAATAGCAATTAGCGCTAGCACGACTCCATATTCAATGAGCACGTGACCATCCTCATCGAAAACAAGGACTTTTGCTTTACTCTTTATTTTGTCCAACATTAGCTTAAGCTCCCTTCTTTAGCGGCAGCAACCAAAAGCTAATTTCTTTGGCATCTGACTACCGTCAAAATGCAATTTTCAGAGCCTATAGGTTGTGCCAAACGCTAAGTATTTTTGATGCTTATCTTCCAAATTGGTAAATAATTGTAAGAATTGTACCAATTGCTATTGCTGGGCTGTAGCGAACTTTTAAGCATTTCGAGCCTCTTGTGAGAACCGCTGGTGCTTTTAGAACTCCGCTGAGAAAAACGCTTTTCGCAATGTTTTTTGTAGTACTGAGTAATTTGCGGTGCATAAGCACCGTTATTATTGCTAGCACACCCCCTACAACTGCCGAGATAAGCACTGCCCAAATTGCCGCTTTGAATCCAAGCAGAGACCCTACAGCCATCATGAGTTTAATGTCGCCGCCGCCAATACCTGCCGCAGGAGCGAATAATAAAAATGGAATAAGGATTATTAAAATTCCACCTATACTGCTGAGAAAACCCATCCACCCATTTGACATTGCGCCAAGCAATATGCCAAGCGCCATGCAAGGTAGTGTTAACTTATTGTATATCTTTCCCAATCGGATGTCTGTGTAAACAGCGGCTCCCAGCATTAAAAGCAATATGGCGACCGGAAGCATTTCTATTACTTTTGCGCTCATATTATCCCAGAACAGTTAAGAAAAAGAGTGTGATTCTGCCCCGCAGAAGCGGGGCAGAATCCGTCCACTTTAATCCAAAATGGTGCTGCTTATTTATAGCAGCGTTTATGGCATTTGTTCTGCGCATTCAGTGAACGTATTTCCTACTTTCGTGCCAAGGCCTTGTATGATCAAAATGCACGCTACGGCAATCAGCGCCAGCATGAGGGCATACTCGACCATTGTCGCACCCTCTTCATCCTTGAGCAGCTCCTTCATCCTCTTAACCATTTTCATTCACCCCCTTTCTGTAAAACGCTAATTCAAACTTTTTGCCTTATCCCACATATTTGCGTTGACGCGCCAGTTCATGCTTTGTTCACCAGCCTTAGAACCTAGCGCCGAGGTTAAATGTTAACCCCTTGAAATCTGACCTTGTGGCATCAGTATATGTTAGCTCTACATGCCTGCCCTTCTTTGATTGGTATCCGAGCCCTAGTCTCCACCCAAAAGTAACCACGTCTAAATTGTCTTCAGTACTGCCTGTGGAACGCTCGTCTTTGACATAAAAAGCTCCTATGCCGGCTTTGAAGTAAGGCGTTCCTTTAAATTGGGCTGATTCTGAAAATTTAACATCCAAAATCAAGGGAACAAGCCTAAAATCACGCCTGCCTTCTACTTCATTTACTGTAAAGCTCCCATCGCCGTGAAAGTATCCGATGCTTAAACCTAACGCTGTATTCCCTTGTTTGCTTAATTGATAGCCAATCTGGACTGCTGGCCACAAGCTGACCGTCTCACTGCGAAGGCTGCTTTCTAGAGGATAGAAAACCCCTATGGAAAAACTCAGTGGATTGACGCCCTTCGGTCCAAGCTCAACTTCCTGATAGCCATCTATTTTATCTCGGTCATTAACAGCAGCATCGCTAACAGCCTCGGCATATGCTCCTACTGTAATGAAAGCACCTTTTTCCTCAAAAACGAACTTCGCCTTTGCGACATAAGGCTCATCCGGTGTGCATTCTGTTACAATAGCTTTCGCTATTACCTTGCTGTTCGGCATCACCATGATGTTAAATACCGTCCCTTTTTTAACTTGCACTGGCAAACCAAGCCACAGAATATTCTCAGATCTATCAACTACAATACCTCTTACTGGCTTGCCTTCCTCTTGTGCACATAATGCGGGCATAACCAAAGACGCCGACAATACCAATAACGCCAAGCAAATTAAATGTCGGTTAAGGTGCATGCCGTTCCTCCTCCTTGTTGACGCAAAAATATAGATGACTGCCAATTATCAATAAAGACATAAATTTTCATTTAACAGAGCACCTAGATTTTTGGGAACAAATAGCCTTCCTAGCCCTTTGTGCTATATTAAAACAACCACACTGAAGTTATTATTTAACTTGAGGTGTTGCAAAAAATATGCCAACCAGCCAATAGCATGCAAGATTTCCAGCAAACTGGTAATTTAAATGGTAAGATACCATATTTTTGTTTTTTTTGTCAAGTTAATTGTTTACAGCTTTCTTGTTTTGAGCGTTAATAATCTACTTACTAATTAAAACTGTGGTTACAGATGAGCGCTGGCACACTGTTTTATCGCTTTCTACCCTTCTATTTCAAAAATTAAACACAACCACTAAAAAAATTAGAAATAGCACCCATAATATTTTTTTTAAGCCGCTTTAGACTGGGGGTTTTCCTTAATTGG
Organism: Armatimonadota bacterium; assembly: GCA_023511795.1. Lineage (NCBI taxonomy): Bacteria > Bacillati > Armatimonadota > Armatimonadota bacterium. The sequence continues at coordinate 46,093 of JAIMAU010000013.1, forward strand.
CCAGGTGAGGATTATGTGAGACTTGTTTACGATGGCAACCGAGTCATGGGTAGCGTCATTTGGATTATCTATTTGAGTAATCTCTGCATCGGTAAGCACCAAGAATGGCTTATCGGTTCGATTTATATAGTCTGACAGACGTGCGCCAACTGGCATGTGCAAATCGCCTTCAATGTCAAAGCGATCAGTACAGACTCTAACACGGGTTCTCTCAACAGGAACTTTGTTTATTGCTATGTACACTGGACATGAAGCACAGTTATCCCTATGCTTTGTGCAACAAATCACGCGGTCGAGTTCATAGCAGTTTTTCCTCTGCTGAAAAGCTGGACATGAAATATAGTCTGACCTACTGCATCCGGTTACTTCCCAGCAAGTGGTAAATACAGAATTATTTTTCTCATCACATTTGATTTTATTTTCTTCTGCCAACGTTAATTACCTCCAAAATTGCTTGTGCCAATCAGCGAAGGAATGTACTGGTATTTCTACTGGTATATCTAATAGAAGTATCGGCATTATGCGATAATTCCTTTATTCCGTAAGACACAATACTTTTGTGCCTTGCCTAATATCTGCCACAAAAACTTTCAAGGGAGAGCAACTTCCTTAGCTCTCCCTTGAAAAATCCAATTTTGCGCTGATTTCTCTTTAAAATGAAGCGCTCAGAAAGGCACCATAATAAAGATCGTTTCTTATCGAAGAGACTTTAAATTTCAGCGGGCCTGCTATACTGTAAATCGCAGCCCAATTAAACTCTTCGGTATCATACTCCGCGGCGATTCGGAGACCAATGGGCAAGGTTCCCTCAACGCCGAAGAATACACCGCCAAGGCTTCCGGTGCCTACGCCGCCGTGAACTTTCATATCTTGGAATATAAGAGGAATGCCCCCAGTAATGGGCACTGTCTTGGAAACGGCCGCATAGAATGATTGGCCGTCGTAGGGAAGCCCAAGCCCTTCTGTTTCATCAGAAATATCCCTTACTCCGATTGCTATGGCTGGTGTAAACGATGTTTCTGGGATTACACACACTTGTGCACTCAAAGCATCCGTTTCTTCTGTTGAGGGAAAATCTTGGAACCTTGCACCCTCAACCTCAAATCGAGACATGCCAATACTCGCCCAGTAAATTTTTTGGTCGTCACCCTCAGCACTTGCAGCATATTCAGCTTTTATGCCAGTGCTTATGGTACTGCCTGTAGGTATTAAGATCAACCTATCAGCGCTGGCATAGCTAATTACCATTAAACATCCCAAGACTAACAAAAGCAAGCAAAGCATGGCTTTTTTCATAATGTACTCCTTTCCGCTAATTTTGTAGTTGGAAGTCTAGCTTACCATATTTTGATTATTTATATGTTCGTCAAGAACTTTTTGTTTTACCTCTTTTATATTTGAAGGGTTTCCAGGCTTAGAAGTATTTACAATGGCGACGAACTCGACATTATGCGATCTTGGCGAAGGACGCTGGCTACTTACGCGGTACCGCTTATATCTTTGTGTCACGACAGAGAGTTCACCCCTTGCAGCAAGAAGCTCAAGAAGGGAATCAAAAGGAATTATGCCATCGGTACTATAGCTTACCAGTATGAAACGTGCTTTTGTTCTATTAACTAAGTCTGAAAATGCTGGAAGTGCAGAACAGCGGTAGCAGTATGGACTGCGTCGTACAGTACGCCAATCTTCGCGAATTGCCGCTTTGCCATTACCACTACGCCCAAATTGGAAAATTGGGGTGACTTTCGGCTTATCCCAGAGGGCTATGGTATTTAAAAGGTGGTAATTAGCACCATATTGGTGCTGGTTATATGGAGGATCTAGATAGGCTATATCAGCTTCAATCTTGTCACATAGAACATTGGCATCCTCTTGAAAGATAAGATTTTGGCAACCGTTATCCCAAAACAGCGGTGGAGAAAGGGTAAGAGTACTTCGAATGCGATACAGGGCTGTTTTAGTTGCCCCACCCCATCCCCTATGGAAACCCTTAAAAACTCCTGATGTGTTACTACAATAGGATGCCTGGAATATAAGTGGCGCTAGGAGGACTGCTTCCTCGCCATCTGTGATGATTTTGTTTGCGCGCCATTCGGCAATTTTTTCACGTATGGCATCGATTCTGCGGCCGTTTTCCTGAGTATAAAACATTCTTTCGGTTTCCGGGTCATAATTCTCGTCGTCTTTGGGACAATAATTGCAGGCAATATAACCTTGTATTGGCCGAAGCGAATTCAAAATGCGAATTGCATTCTCAATTCCACCAAGATTCTCGAATGCAGGAGGTTTGTTATGGCCAATGTAACAGTAGTTTATATAAAAGGAATACGGCTCCCAATCATTAGCAATGACTCTAAAGCCAAGTGTCTTTGCAAGCCTTGAGACGACTCCACTTCCAGCAAAGGCATCGTAGAATGTTCCACTTTTAACGCCAGTAGCGTCAATTGCATGTTTTATTAGCCGTATAAGCTTGCGCTTGTTTCCAATGTACGGAATTAACTGGTCTGTTATGTAATTTTCCTGCTCCATGCGTGCCAAGCTGTTCTACTTCTTTGGTAAAGGTGACCATGAAGGCTGATAATTATCACCTTTGCCATTTGTGAGGTTTAAAGGATTGGAACCATCTGCATTTATGCGCCAAATATCTCTGCCTCCGTCTGCGCGAAACAAAACGTACGCAAGATACTTACCATCCGGAGACCAAGCGGGCTCTCGCGCATCACCGGAAACAATAAGTTTGGGCTTTCCACCCGCCACACTGATTGTATAAATGCCCTTACATTTGTCTGGATATCCGTCTCTAAGTGTCCACATTTCGAACGCAATGAGCTTTCCATTCGGAGACCAAGCAGGAGACAACGGACCTTCAGCATTCCCTTTTATTTTCCACAAGTCTTCCGTCAACACTCTTGCGATATCGGCAATCAGAATTCCATTCTCTTGCCCACGTCCGATGAACGTAGCTGCAAGCATTTCTCCTGACGGAGACCATGCGATACCTAAACGCCGGGCGGCAGTAATTCCAAAGGGCTTCTCGTCAAAATTCTCAAGCACTAGTGCCCGTTCACCCTCCTCAGCTTTCATTATAACAGCAAGCTTTTTGTCACGAGGAGACCACAATGCCAATGAATATGGTGTATTATCTAAATTCACGCCTGTTGCTACCGCTGGTAGAACTTGTTGTTCTGTTCCCCCATAACGTCGAAGTGTGAAAACCCTGCCGCTGGAAATATATGCTAGCGTCGAACCATCAGTACTCCATTGTACCGAGTCTTTTGTACCGGTGGCCACTGTAAGTTGTTTTGTATAGCTTCCATCCCATGCAGAGACAAATACCTGATAAATATTCTCCCGCCGGTCAGAAATAGAAGCAATTTCTTTACCATCCGGTGACCATACAGGTAGGCGATCGTTTGCTTGATCATTGGTTACCTGGCGCTTATCGGAACCATCGGATTTCATTGTCCAGATATCTATGTTCCCACCAACGTCGGAAACGTAGGCAATCCGAACTTCATCCGGGCTTTTCAGAAAAAAGGTACTACCCTGTTTTAGCAAAAAAAGCCCCAACGCACCGAGTACCGCCACAGATGCCAAAAAAAGGATTATACCTCGGTTCATTATTTATTCACCTATCCCTTCCACGTCTTATAACCCGGCCTGCGCCAAGACCACTATCCACTATTCGGCCGTTATCAACGCAAACCTTACCATTGACAACCACATATTTTATACCGATTGCCGGCGTGAGCGGTTCCTTAAATGTTGCAGTATCCAAAATCGTTTCAGCATCGAATATCGTTATGTCAGCCCAAAAACCTTCAGCAATTGTGCCCCGATTGGCAAGGCCTAGCCTTTGTGCTGTCAAGCCTGTCATCTTAGCCACTGCCTGTTCAAGCGTAAGCACCTTCTCCTCGCGTACATATTTACCAAGAACCCTCGCGAAAGTGCCGAAAGCCCTTGGATGAGGTTTCCCCCGGCTTAGAGGCCCGGTTGTTGCCCGTGCTGTTGCATCTGAGCCTATCAAGACTGCTGGGTGTGCCATTACTCTCTTAACATCATCCTCACTTATTACGAAGTGTACCATGCCAATGTGGCCATTTTCACTGAGCATTAGGTCAATTGCAATATCAACTGGATGTTTCCCCTGCTCTTGCGCAATCTCAGCGATGCTTCGACCTTCGAAGTGTTTGTTGCATTCCTTTCGGACACTGCTAATTACAACTGCTTCCCAGCCGCACAAATCCTTTATCCAACCCGAATCTGTATTGCTTAACATTTCGTCACGAATTTTGCTTCTCTCATCGGCATCTCTTAGTCTTTCTGTTAGGCTTCGGTTGCCACCCGCATATGCCCACTTTGGGAACATGATTCCTAGTCCTGTAGAGGTAGCTACATAAGGATACTGGTCCGCCCAAACATCCAAGCCTTCAGCACGTGCTTTATCAATCAACGCAAGGCTTTCGTTGACCAATCCCCAATTTGGCATCCCGCAGGCTTTATGGTGCGAGATTTGCACGCCCACACCTGCTTCCTTTCCTATTGTGATAGCTTCTTCAACGGCTTCGCAAAGTCTTTCACTTTCATTCCTTATATGACTAGCATAGAACCCTCCAAATGGAGCTACTCCCTTGCATATTTCTATCAATTCTTCAGTATCGCCATAGCAACTTGGTGGGTAAATCAACCCGCTTGACAATCCAAATGCGCCTGCTATCATTGATTCTTCAACTAATCGGCGCATTTCAGAAATTTCACTAGGCGTAGCTGTACGGTCATCATTACCCATCACTACACTGCGCAGAGTTCCATTCCCTACAAGAGTTATGCAATTAACTGCCATTTGAATTGATTCTAGAACATTAAAGTACTCATCCAAGCTCCGCCATGTCAGGTTAATCCCATATTCAGCTAACCATTTGCTAGCCTCTTCGAGATTTTGCTTGCCGCCCCTTGGAGCAGCCGAGTCTCCGCAGTTGCCCGAAACTTCAGTAGTAACTCCCTGAGTAAGTTTACTCTCACACGTTGGATTGGCGATAACAAGCTCGTCAGTATGCGAATGAATATCTATAAACCCAGGACTAACAACTAGGCCCTCGGCATCTATCGTCCTTGCCGCATACTCAGTCGTGCTTCCAACAATTGCAATCCTTCCGTCTTTTACAGCTACATCAGCATTAAAACCAGGCCTCCCAGTACCATCAACCACAAAGCCATTTTTTATTACTAAGTCAAACAATGGCATTCTCCTTTCTTGCACACTATCTTATTTATTCTAGACCATTCTTATGATACTTGGAAAGATGCTTTGAGGGCCATTTTCGATGTAGTGTATTTTTTGATATACTGGCAGAGTGAAATACAAAGGGTTAGCTACATTCGGTCAAGAATTATATTATGATTATAGCATCCAGGCTATTGAAAAGTTTGCCAATGTCTCTAGCCTTACTGGTTTGCGAGATAAAATCGCTTCGATTCTTCCTCATAAATCCGAATCAACGCGTTGTCGTATAGCTTTAAAAATTATACAACGCTTTTTTAAATCACCAGACGGCAAATCACCATTTTCTGCATTTCTTAAACTAATTTCACGAATGAAAAATGATTCTATTAGGCAAGACCTTTTGTTTTGGAGAACTGCCAGGACCGATTTGTTGATTAGCGCAATTGCATCGGAAATTTTTTATCCATTCTTTGTGCTTCAAAGCCTGCCTGCGAACTATGATGAGCACACATTTCGAATGGATAACATGGCATCTCTCTTCCCCATTGACTCCATTATCACTAGGGACTTGATAATTAAGTACGCAAAGAAGATATGGGGTTTCGAAAGCGAGAAGACGATTACTCTTGCTCTTAGAATTTTGAAGCAGGCGGAGATACTAGACTCGGTCTCAGTTGCTATTGGGAGCCGGCATACTTTAAGCTACTTTCCTCGCCCCCGTATTCCCCACCTGGAGACATTTATTTACTGCTTATACGAAGAACCCCTTTACAGTGGAGCATCTGCAGTTCAGTCATTGGATCGCATCCAAAACGGAGATTTTGCAAAGTTATTCCTCTTGAATCGCCTTCAGATAGATTCCCTCCTTAAAACAGCAGAAAAAGAGGGTTTTATTTGTTTTATAAGCATGCCCGGTAGCCGGCATGTAAAACTTCTTTTTCCAAGCTTAGAAGATCTTGTGGATAAGCTAGTCTCGTAGGGGTGCTGCGAACAACTTGGATTCTTCTATGCAAAATGGCAATTCTTGTTGCCATTTGGAAGCATAGCCGTCAACTGCGCTCTTAGCCATTTGAAATTACAAAAGCCCTTGCATCATCAAGAATATCCAATCTAAATTTGATTGCGCCTCTAAGCTTTTCGAATGATAGAGGAACTAATTTTCCACCTTTTACCTCTTCTAAATGGCAATTTCGAAAGTGAGGTGGCAGGGAAATTGTTAGCTCAACGTTTTTGGCTGAGGTATGCCATGCATATTCATTTTTCGTTTCAAAACCTATGTAATGGTTAGTATTCACTACTACAACTACCAAACTATCTCTTCCACATTGAAGTGCCCGCACCCAAACGTCATTCCCGGAAATAGAAATTGGAATTGGACAACCGATTGAGAGAAATTTAGCTAATGCTTGAACATCCTTGTTTGTGCGACCAACCTCTTCCCAAAGCGGTTTTATATCCGATAGCCCCGTGAACTTTCCTTCCCCAGTTTCGGAAGTCAAGTCAATGAAGTATGCAATTCCCTTAACCCCACATCCTATGGCATAGAATACCATCATGCGCTCTTCCTGCGGTGTTGGTGGACGGTGGCCAAACTTTCGAGCCCCAGCAAGTCCACAAGCCCAGAGAACTGAAACTAGCGGCCTGGGTGTGCACGCATCTCTGGCACAGTCAAGAGCTCTCCATACGTAATCTAGTTGTCTGCCATTCAAGGGCACATATGGATCAGTACAATAAATATCAGCAATCTGGCCATATACAAACCAATTCAAAGGCTTGTAAGTATTGTTTACAAGCAAGAGGTTGGGTGTCCGCGGATCCCTTGCTTTTTGGTAGCGTAATCTCGGCAAAACCTCTGCTTTGGCATTAACACCAAGGCGGTCCATGACTGGCAGATTTTCGGCGCTTGAGAAATCGTGCGCATCCGGCTCATCCTTATTTTGATAAAAAAGAACGCCAGATTGGTTTTCATTCCGTGGTCTACCTTCGCCCACGTTGTATGCGGGGACGTAGTTTAGGCCGGCTTCATCAAGCAAGGGGGAAACGCCTGACGTGAAATAAGTATTTATTCCGTGCGCCTTCGCATCACTTATGCTTTCGGCATCCAAAACGCCGTAGAGGCCAATACAAAAATAATTATCCCATGCACGAACAGGTTGGACCAGCTGCAACCCACCCGGAACCTCAACCTCAATAAGATGATATGAGCCATATTCCCAACTAGGTTTTAGGGCAATCTCTGCCAGCAACAATCCGGATGATTTTGGCCCCTCGGCCCACCTTGCATTCACTTTATATCCATCAAGCTTTACTATCCCTGTCCTGATAGCATTGCCATCTAGCGAACGAATGTACACATACAGCTTGTCTATCTTTGGAGAAAATGAAATAGATTCGATGCGGGCCCTTTTAGCCTTTATTGACACAGGCACTTCAACAATGCCATGTGAACCTGTAATGAACTGAAGGCGGACAATACCTTTTGGAGTGGTTCTAAATCGCACTATACATTCAACCCAGCCGCCGCATTCAACTTCAACCTGCTTAGGCTGATCCCAATTTTTGTCTTCTTTCCAATATGATTCATTTGGAGCCATTAATTTAGGGGATTCTACCTTGTACCAAATTACGCTGCCTGCCTTTTGTGAGTTAGTGACAAGTTTATCGATTGATTTATCATTAATTTTTGACAACCAAATAGTATCCTTTGTTTTCGAATTATTTCGAAGTATTACGTGGACACTTCCCGATGGCTTCATGTGTTTTGGATAAAACTGCTCCTCTTCCGACCATCCTTCACTCCAAATTGTGCCCTCCCATACTTGTGTTTTTGCCCATGGGTTCGCATCTGGGCGCCAATGCGCATCAATTACCTTCCAAGCTGAAACAGGAAGCGCGCTGACAGATACCAATACAATAAGCGTCAAGAATTGCAAACTGATTCGTTTATACATAAATAATCTAATCTCCTCTTTTCATAAAATTGCCTATTTTTGCCATCCCCTCAACTGTTCCTCTGTTATAAATCTAGCTGTGGGATGCTCTGCTGCCCAATCTACCTCTCCAAATCTAATAGTCCCTGATGCGAAGCTGGCGAGAAGCGCACGGCTACCCTTTTCTTTTACGATTTCCACTCCTCCACCCCCACGCCAAAACTCTCTCCCCTTTGAAAAGTTGAAAGAATCAATCCTACTGCCCTCAAAGACCCAGCATCTGATTGGCGTTCCCCGAATTGCAGCATTAACAAGAAGGAACCACCTATCATTTCTAATAAGCAAATTGCTTGATTCCAAGCTCCCCTGGGGGTGACCTCCTTCAAGCCTAGGTTCGTATCCATCAGCTGGGCCTATAAGAATAGGACCATGATCCTCCCAATGTATAAGGTCATCAGTACTTGTCAAAGCAATGCAGGATGCACCTCTTCTCGTATTTGCGGTATAACACATCCATATCTTGCCATCATGTTCAAAAACGTGGGGATCACGACAGCTAGATATGCGGTCTTCACGCCAAAACGACCAATCTCTGTCCTTACACGGTGAAATGGGATTACCATCCCAGCGTTCCCATTCAAACAGGTCTTTACTAAACGCCAAGCCAATATTTTGGGAAATATATCTGTTTACTCCCGTGTACGCCATAACAAATAAGCCGCCATAGCGGAAGACAAACGGCGCCCAAACATGCGCTTCCTCCCATGTCCCAGGACGAATAAGCATAACTGGATCATGAACTTCCCAGTTGAAAAAGTCTTCAGTACTTGCGTGGCCGAAATAAATTTCGTTTCCAGGATAGAATGGGGTTCCCTCTTGAAGCCGGCGTTCAATATAGAAGAAATGATAACGCCCATTATTTTCAATCACGCAAAAGTCGGCAACCTTACCGCTTACTGGTCGAAATCCTACGTTTATTATATCAATCTTCGGATGACGGTAAGCTGCCATTCGCATTTCGAATAATCGCTCTTCAAACTCAATATTGTTCATTGCATTCTTCTTTTTTGAAACTCTTAAGAATCTCGCCAAATTGGTTGCAAATTTGGCGTCTTGAACGCATACAATTTCGCATTTCTCAAGTAGAATCGGAGGCGCACATCATGATTGAAGCGCATGAAGTTTCCCCGTGAAAAGAGGGCCTTAGGCTCCACTTTAAAGTTTACGACAGCACGTATGTGATTTCCCTTGACAGGAATGCAATCATCTTTTGTACATCCTTCGATTGGATTAAAGTTCTTATCGGTTACTTCTACTAGAACTTCTCCCCTGCTTGCATCTACATTTAGCAAAATCCAGGTTGGCCCGATGGGTTTCATAGGAATAGTCGTTATGACGCCTTCCTTTTCGCCAGCCTCCCAGCAGACAAATCCATCACGACGAAGGGTTCCGGTACCTAGTGCTCCATATCCCGCCTGGTAGTGTGGTGCCGATGCTCCACCATACCAAAATCGCATTTTATCGCCCTCGGGATGCGGAGGGTTATTGGTTAAGGCAACATGCTTTGAGTCCCAACTTCCCTCTGGACCTCGTTCTAGCAGTGGCTTCCTATCGCCTACTCTCTGCCATTTTTCAAGATCCCGACTAAGGGCAAGCTGTTCGTGGAGCACCATCTCATTTGTATTGAAAACTAGCAGTTGCCCGAGATAAGCATGGCCGTAAGGGATGATGTACATTAAATATAGATGGGTATCCTCTGGGTCATTTTCATCAGCTTCTAGAATGGTTTGCATGGGAGTCCAGTGAAAGAGGTCTCTGCTCTTACTTAACGCTATATGTCTCTTCCATGGGCGTCCCCATCTGCGGCATAAATTCATGTGTTGGTGGGACCGTGTTGTCATGAGGAAACATTTGCTCACTGGATCAATCGACAGCGAGTGACAATCCCCATCTAAAGGAAGTACAGGAGGGTAATGCATGCGCCACCGAAGTCCGTCTTGACTAAAGCAAACTGTAATGCCTTTAGAGTAGATTGGGTCGTCATAAGCGGCAAATAATGTTGCAACCCAACGGTCTTCTGAATCTGGGGTTCCATAAGGCAAAACATTCCACACTTGTTCAGCAAGCACACATGTGTCATGTGTTGCAGAGTGCTCCATAAAACGAACAATGTTATTATCATAAGAATTATCAAAAAGTACCTCGCGGACAGAAGGCTTTTCCCAATGCACGCCATCGGTGCTCACAGCGTAGCAGCATGACGAACCTTGGTTTGCAAACGGAGAGTAGTTAGCACGGTTTACGATGCGGGTGTAAGCATTATACCAACATTTGAATACTTCTTCGATTGGGTCAAAAACAACAACCGCATAGAAGGGATCTTGAAGTGAGTCGACCTTGCCATTTGGTGCCAGTCCTTCCCAAGGTCTATTCGGCACTATTACTGGCTCGGCATGTTTCTCAATAGGACAAAGCCGGCGTGTGGCATTTTCGCTTTTCTCAATTATCTCTTCGTCTGCCATTAGAAAAAGGTCTGCTTCAGCCCATGTGTGCGCTTGGTTGAGCATATTTCCTCCAGAAATCTTTTTATATGCAATTATGATATTCCTAGCATTTCAAGACGTCAAGCGGATGCATTGACGTTGCCACTTACAATATGCCATACTATGATTTAGACATGGGATAGGTGAGGAACGAAATGAAGGATAGATTTACAAGGCGTGAATTTATTACAGCACTTAGCGCGTCGGCAGCAATGGCATTTGCGCCCAGAACCTTTGCCAGAGATAGCAGCAATCGTTTAAATGTGCTTTTGATAACCGCCGATGATATGAATTTTGACTCCCTTGGCGTTACTGGTTGCAAGGTTCCAGATATTACACCCAACCTAGACGCATTAGCCGCGCAAGGTATGCGTTTCACTCAAGCTCATGTGACAAGTGCAATTTGCCAGCCCAGTCGTTCAGCTCTTATGACAGGCAGATTCCCTCATAGAAACGGTGCCTTGGGATTCCAGCCGATCAATGAAAACGTCCCAACGCTTCAGGAATATCTACAAAAAGCTGGTTATTTAAATGGTATTATGGCAAAAATCGAACACCTTACGCCAAAATGGAAATTTTGCTGGGATGTTGAAATACCTGCAAAAGATCTTGGCAATGGTAGGGATCCAGAGGCATACTACGTTAAATCAAAATCTTTTTTTGAACAAGCTAAGGCCGCAGGGAAGCCATTCTTTCTTATGGCAAACTCAATGGACCCTCATAGACCATTTCCTGGCGCGGAATCTGCTTCTAAAGTCAGCAGAACCTACAAATCTAAAGAAATTACCGTCCCCCCATTCCTACCTGGCGACCTTCCTGATGTTAGGAAAGAACTGGCGCAGTATTATACTGCCGTTCATAGATGCGATGAAACAGTTGGTCAAATTCTTAGAGCACTCAAAGAAACCGGTTTCGAAGAAAATACTATTGTTTTCTTTCTAAGCGACAACGGAATTTCCGAACCATTTGCGAAAACAAACTGCTACTACACTAGCACTGCGACGCCCCTTATTGTGCGCTGGCCTGGAAAAATTAAGCCAGGAACAATTAACGATAAAGACCTTGTTTCAGGCGTTGATTTTATGCCAACAGTGCTTGATGCGCTGGCATTAGACCAAGTTGAAGGATTAGATGGTAGGTCATTTGTTTCGTTGCTAGAAGGCAAATATTCTTCGGGATGGGACAAAGTTTTCACTTTTATTACCAGTACCTCCGCCGGCAACATGTTTCCAATGCGATGTGTTCGAACTAAAAACTTCAGCTACATTTTCAACGCCTGGGCGGATGGAAAAACTACATTCAAAAATGAGCCAATGGGCGGTTTGGCATATAAGGCGATGGCGCAATCAAGCAATCAAAAAATTGCTGAGCGTGTTAAGTTTTTTCTTTACCGTACGCCAGAGGAGCTCTACGACCTTCGAAAAGACCCTTGGGAGCAGAGAAACCTTGTCGCCGAAAAGGATTACAAGAATACTCTTTCCAAACTCCGATTGGAATTGCACAAAATGATGGAAAAAACAAAAGATCCCTTACTTGATGTTTTTAAAGCAAAGATTGGTAATGATTAATTCCTAACCTCCGATTCCGGTAATTGCAAATACTACCGGACACGCCTCTGTGTTATTCGATAGGACTTCAATTGCTTGAATTGGCCTTGTTGGATAAGGATTATTCCATTGAATAATACGAAGTGCTATTATTTCCCCCGCACGGGTTTTCCCCCTCCACGCAACCGAAGCATATGGGATTGAACCATGGTCGTTCCATGCAGCGATATTTTCCCCATACACAAGGTCAAGAACCATAGATTCCGTATTCGAGTATCTAAAGACAATTTTCCCGATAGGTGTGCCCTTTTCAGCTGCCCAGCCGGTAGCAATAAGGAAAGCCACACTATCAACAGTTCTAGATAGCGGTATTCGAATCCCGCAAGGCCATGAACCTTTTGGATTCATCGCTCCAGAAAACATAAGCGCCTTGTTTTCTGGTATCTCAAAGCAAATTCCGCACAGTCTGATATTCCCCGTTTTCAACTCTCTGAGATCATGATCCGGCCCATAACCTGTCCATCCACTTTCGTTATCGCTACTTAGCAAGATATTTGCAAACGGTGAAAGATTCACCACAAAGCCATCGCTTGCCGAGTGGTCGGCTTTTTCACGTCTCCAGAGTTTCAGAAACTCTTCTCCCGAAAAATAAGGTAGGTCACTTACTGATGTTTCCCCTGTGTTCCAAGCATACTCGGCTGCTAATATAAACGCATGGTACTGATGGAATTGCTCGTCTAAACATCTCTCATCAACATTAAACCCTGACCAAAGGGTTTGGATAAGACCTTCTGCCCCATCTTTTTTTGCCGAACGGCTGAAATCATGAATGTTATATGGATTATACCAGGTACAAGCAAGCACCTCGTGTCCTTTTTCTTTGAAAAGCCGCACGCTTGGAAAGTCCTCCGAAGTGCAGTAATGCCAATCAGCAATTATGATATCCTTCGGGAGAGCTTCCCGCCGCTCCTTTGCCGCTTCCAATGATTCTGCCATGCCAGCACAAGGAGTTTCACTACTATGCAGCATCATATCTCCCCAAAGCATTGTGCGAATACCTCTTTCGGCGAGATATGCGCGAAGCTTTTCAACATCTTCTAGGAAAAGCTGTGATATAGTTTTTCTCGAACATATCTCATCCCGTGGGAAGCGACCTCTCATAGTGATTTCGTCGTGGCCTATGTGAAAAACCTTTGGCTTGAATACTTCTATTGCCTCGTTGTATATGTCAAACAAGAACTTGTAGCTTTCTGGTTTGCTTGGGCAGTAACCATAAGGATGCTCAGGGTCTTCCGCAAGGTTTAGGTTAGAATTATTTGCGAACATCCATTCAGAATGGCCAAGCGATTGAACTAGCGGAACCACCTCCATATGGTGCATTCTTGCATATTCTACGACCTCTTTTACATCTGCCTTGCTTGCACCATATGAAACCCAAATTTCTGGGTGACTTTCCCACTTCACGTAGTCTGTTTGGAAGATGAGATAATTCATTTTATGACGGGCGAAAATACGCCTTATCAGCTTTTTAATAAATGGCTTTCCCTGGCCTCCCATAAAAATATGCGCTCCGCGAATCTTCATCGTAGGCCAATCACGAACAATTGCGCCATGGACAGCTGCCCCAGTTACAGTGGGTTTCAGAAGTTGAAGTAAGGTCTGAACACCATAAAATGTCCCGCGAGTGTCTTTTCCGGCAATTACAATAAACTGGGGACAAGATTTAAGCGCATATCCTTCATCATAGTTTGGAACTTCCAAGCCAGTTTCTTTACAAAGATATGCTACCGCTGGATTACGCGCAGGCTCTCCTATGCAAATGATTTTTGTCCCCGGCTTCATTTCAGATGGAGTCGTTACTGGAAGCGTGACGCCGTATATGTCATTCAATTCCTCATTCAATATTTCTGCATTCAGGCGGTCATCAGCAGTGGGATTGTCTGGCAAGACAAACGCTACATTGTCTTCAATGATAAAATCACGGTCGCTGTATTCAACGTATTTTGGCTCTGGGATTATCTTGATTAAATCTTCCTTTGGAAGTTTGGCATTCTTAACTGTTTTGATTTCAACCGAAGTAGGATTGAGTTCGAAGCATTCTTGCATTTCCCTTGGAACGAACTTAAAGTTTGTAACTACATGGTATTCTTTACCATAAACAATCTTTTCCGGGGGATGTCCCATACCACACCAGAATATCGGCGCCTCACGTGCCCACACTTGCGGGTCACGTCGTGCATCGAAAATAATTAACCCTGAGCAGTCGCCAGAAACTGATATTTCTATATCTGCAAGCCGTGTTTCGAACTTTAATCGGTTAAATGGCGGCACCAGCATTGATTCAAAATGGTCAGCCGACTTGGCAGTAAATGGAACAAAACCACTCCTCTGACCTTTTTCAGTTTCCGCTTCGTAGGGGAATCCTGCAATAAGCTGAGCTGGAATATAGCCAACACAATATTCAATCTCTGCAGGCACATCTTGGACTAATTGGCAGGCAAGGTCGATGGTAACTTCATTGGAATCTTTCATTTTTACACAGTAAGTTGCAGAGAAAAATTCG